>NZ_JBXAOE010000023.1:0-131596 GCF_058802485.1 Cupriavidus sp. GW822-FHT02D05
GCGCCCTGGTGTGCCGGGCGGAAGTGACGACCCGGGGCGGCGGCCCTTCGCTGTGCCACAATCCGGCAGCCAGCGGCACACATGACACGGGCCCTCCCCACAAGGGCATTGCTTTGTTCTAGTGAGGTGGCGAATCACCGGCTGGCGCTGTGCCACCCTCGATATAGAAGGTGCCCCGGACAGGCAGGAGGATCGCGCGGCCGCTGGCGCAGGTCGCAGGTATCATCTGCGTCCATGCCCACTGCCATTCCTTCCCGCCAGTCCGCCGCCTCCCGTCTGCTTTCGGGCGCCAGCCCTGCCGCGGCGCTGCGCGAACGGGCCGAGGCAATCCTCTGGATCCGCACCCAAATGGCAAGGCACGGGGTGACCCCCGAGCAGCTGCTGGCGGCCGGCTGTTTTGCCGCAACCGAACGATCGGCGCCAACGGTGGTGCGCTACCGTAGCGCCGATGGGCAGAGCTGGGACGGGGAGGGCGCCATGCCGGACTGGCTGCGGCGGGCGGTCAACGCCGGGCAGACGGTGGAGCATTTCCGGGTTGGTGTCTGACCTGCACTAGTGAGCGCCGGCGGGGCACACTTGTCGAGATTCGCTCAACTCTGAACTTTGTTCGCTTAACGCTGAACCGCTGCTCGCCCTTACCGCAAGTTGTATCGGTTGTGCTCACGCGCGACACTGTATATCCATACAGGCATCATCATGACCGGAGCGGAACGCCACGTTCACAACTGGGTCACTGTAGGGAATCGGAATTAGCTTGATTGCCGTGCGGCCCGATGGGGGTACGGCTGCTCCAGGGTTCGGGTTCAGCGCCGGGACAAGGCACGACCGCTGTCGGCCGGCCTGAGACGGTCGCAGTTTCACTCAGACGCCCTTCGGCGCCCAATAGGTGCCATCTGGCAATGCACTGCGAACGCCTGCCTTCAACGATAATGGCCATTCGAGCGTCGCAAACCTCATGGATTGTGTCTGGCGGGACCGAAGAGTCTGCGCCACGGGCCGAGGCGCCGGCTAAAGCTTGAGCGCGATCCGACAGAACAATAGATTGACAATGATCACAGGACACGTCTTTATTGCTACCAGCCTTGATGGCTTTATCGCCCGACCCGATGGGGACATCGACTGGCTTCTGAACCGGGATGAGCCGACAGAAGACCATGGCTATCCGACCTTCATCGCCGACAAGGACGCGATCATTATGGGCCGAGGCTGCTACGAAAAAGTCCTCACGCTGGGAGAATGGGCTTACGACAAGCCCGTTCTGGTGCTGTCCCGGCAATTGGCTGGCAAGCCCGTGCCGGAGAGGCTGCAGGGAAAGGTGCGGTTCTCGGATAGCACGCCCACGGATGCGATGAAGCAACTGGAAGCTGCAGGCGCGCGTCGCGTGTACGTCGATGGCGGTCAGTTGGTTCAGTCGTTTCTGCGCGACGGATTGATCGCTGATTTGGTGGTCACCACCGTGCCAGTGTTGATCGGGGCAGGCAGACCATTGTTCGGCGCCCTGCCGCGCGACGTCAGTCTGGCGCTCGAATCAAGCCGGCACTTTCCGTCCGGCCTAGTGCAGTCGACCTATCGCGTGCTGTACTAATTTGTGAAGATGCGATGATGAGGCTTGTACATCTGGCGCCGCAATCGGCACTATCTCAGTAGACGAGGCCTTGTGCGTGGCTTCAACCCATTCTAAAGCAGGTCTCTGTTAAGTCATCGATTTTTCGGAAAACGCAGTCTGACGTTTTCCAGTTCCTCACACCTCTTATAGAGCGGGCACCGTCAAGGTTTTACTCGGGGGCGTCTCCGAAGACCCGGATGGCCAGGTCGTGCTCGAATTTGGTTGGCCAAGAATCACGAGACTCTGCCGCATAATGCATCAATACGCCTGTCTCAGGCCTCAGCACGCTGACCAGGCGATCCTGTTCCCCGGTCATGTCGCAGACGCTAAAGTCGGCGGCGATGAACCCGTGTCGACGACAGGCATTGGTAAAAGCTTCGCGCTCCGCGGTAGGAAACGTCTCAAGGGTTGCCATGACAAATCCTCCAATCGACTAGCCAGCCAGCGTGCGGATGGCCGCACCAATTTGTTGCACCTTTCTAGTATCGGCGTACTCCGCCCACGGATCGACGTAGCCGGCAGTTTCCACGCGCTGCAGGGCGGTCTGGACCGTCCAATGGTCGCCCGCTGTCAGTTCTTCCAGTTCCTGCCAGGATACCGGCATCGAAACCCCGAGACCTGGCCGTGCGCGCGCAGAGAATGCGGATACCGTCGTCGCACCTTGGCCGTTGCGCAGGTAGTCGATGTAGATCTTACCCACGCGATTGCGCGACCCGCTCTTAGAAACGAAGCGCTGCGGAATGGTCTGGGCGGTATGACGAACGACATCTTGTGCGAACTTCTTCACCGTGGTCCACGGCAGTTTGGGCGCAATGGGCACCACGACATGCAGGCCTTTGCCGCCACTGGTCTTGAGAAAGCTCACCAGGCCAAGCTCATCCAGCAACGTCTTCGTCAGCATGGCGGCGTCACGCATGTGCCGCCACGGCACGCCATCACCGGGGTCCAGATCGAAAATGACGCGATCCGGCTTGTCGATGGCACGCTTGGTCGCATTCCAGGTGTGGAACTCGATCACGTTCAGTTGCGCTGCGGCGACAATGGCAGTCTGGCTGGCGATCTCCAGGAGTGACGGGTGCCCGGCCCATAGGCTGGCATCGAGGACGTTGATCCCCGGAATCTTGATAGTCTCGGCGTGCTTCTGAAAGAATAGCTCGCCGTCGATGCCCGTTGGCCCGCGCACCAAGGACACAGGGCGCCCGCGGAGATGAGGCAGCAGGTGCGGCGCGATGGCTTCGTAGAATCCGACCAGGTCGCCTTTCGTCAGCCCGGTCGCTGGATCAATCACGCGCTCCGCGTTGGATACCTTGACCGAGCGCGCTGGCCGAGGCCGGGGCTGTTCCACATCGACCGGCCGCTCCCTTGTCACGTTGGCCGCGGCCTTGTCAGCACGCAAGGCATGGAAGACGGGATGCCGGATTCGGCCTTCTTTGGTCCACTCGGTGAACGAGATCTCGGCCACCAGCTTCGGCTTGACCCATCGGGCGACTACGCGCGGTGGTCGCTTTCCAAACGGGCAGACTGGCACTTCCAGTCCGGTCAACATCGCGAGCAACTTGGTCAGCATGCGCGAATCCAGACCGCTGCCAACGCTGCCGGCGTAGTGCAGTTTCCCGGTTTCATCGTGTAGGCCAAGCAGGAGCGCGCCGAGGCCTTGTCGGCTACCCTTCGGGGCCGTGAATCCGCAGATAACGAATTCTTGCCGCTGTTTGCATCTGAGCTTGATCCAGCTGGGCGCTCGGGTGGAGACATAGGGCGCGTCGACACGCTTGCCAATCAGACCTTCCAAGCCCATCTGGCACGCTGCGGCAAGAAGGTCGTCAGGCGTGCCCTCAAAGGCCTCGCTGTACCTGACTCGTGTCGCAGCTGGCACGGCTATCACCTCCTTGAGCAGCGCCCTGCGCTCGGTCAACGGAACCAGTCGTAGGTCGTGGCCTTGGAAGAAGGGGAGGTCAAAGACGAAGTACTGGATGTCCTCCACCTTCGATCTATCAACGGCATTCTGCAGCGCTTGGACGTCCATGGTGCCCTTGTCGCTGAGTATCGCGATCTCCCCATCCAGCCAGGCGGAGCCAAGGCCAAGAGCGCGAATCTCCACCGCAAGCGATTTGAGGCGCGATGTCCAGTCATGGCCATTTCTTGTGAAGAGACGGACGTCATCGGCGTCGACCCTTGCCAACAACCGATAGCCGTCGAACTTGATCTCATAGGCCCATTGTTTGGCGTTGCGCGGCACCGTTGAAGCGAGCGTTGCCAGTTGCGGGGCTAACGCAAGCGGAAGGGGGGCCAGGCGTGCTGCAGCGGGCAGTACCTGTCGGCCCTGGCCCGGGCGCGAGCGACGCTGCTTTGGCACGGCAGTCTTTGCGTTACCGCCGGCAGCCGATTTGCTATTGCCCTGGGCCAGTACGCTGTCCGGCAGGGCTTCGGTGACGTCGTACTCTGCGGCAGAGCGCGCGAACGCGTCCCGCTCCTTGATCAAGAGCCACGGATCCTGACGCTCGTCGCCGCGGCCGCGCATCCTGACCAAGGTCCAATGGCCATGTAGCTTCTCACCTTGCAACTCGAACTTCAGCTTGCCGCTCTGGTAGCCAGCCACCGGATCACCGACCGGCATCCACGTCCCTCGATCCCAAACGATGACAGTGCCGGCCCCGTATTCCTTGGGCGGGATCACGCCTTCGAAGCTCGCATAATCCAGCGGGTGATCCTCGACGTGCACGGCCATTCGCTTCTCTGCGGGATCCAGGCTGGGTCCCTTGGGGACCGCCCAACTCTTGAGGGTACCCTCCAGCTCGAGACGAAAGTCGTAGTGGAGCCGGCGAGCCGCATGCTTCTGCACGACAAAGCTCAGAGCGCCGCTGGCGGCGCCCGCGGCGGACACCTGGCCGCTCGGCTCCGTCGTCGCTACGAAGTCACGCTTTTGGCGGTACCGCTCCAGGCTGCGCGCGTTGGTAGAGGCTGACTTAGCCATGGACTGAGTTCACAGACCGGGCGGCGCGGGCTTTACGCTTTCACGCCGCGGGGATCCTCCCCGTAGCTGTTGCGCATGCGGATCTGCCCATCTCGCCCATGGACCAGCAACTCCACCTTGTCCTGCTTTGGCTCCGCCGTGCCGGCCGCGATGGCGTCCTCTAGGTCGTCATGCGCAGAAGAGGGCTCGTGGGCGCCCCCGCGCAGGACATGCCATTGATCGCCGTGTGGAACGACGTGCACATTCTTGTTCGCCATGATCGTCTCCGTTTCCTCGTCTTCTGTAATCGCAGTATTTCCCCGTCCCATGGAAGCGGCAATAGGCCGCTGTCCGACACGTGGTATGGCACTGGTCGCCATGCAGGTCCGACAGAAATTACATGCACATGTTTTTCCAGGAAGTGCTCGCCTATCCGCAAAGTGACAGTGGAACACCGCCGATTCGGCGGGCACGATCTAAGCTAGATCGATGTACTCCCGACCTGCACGGAGATCGCCATGGCTGCCCGTTCCATTGCTTCCCTCTCTCTCAGCTTCGGCCTCGTGTCGATCCCCGTGAAGATCTTCAGTGCCACGGAAAGCAACTCGGGGGTCGGCTTCAATCTGCTGCACAAGGGATGCGGTTCCAGGCTCAAGCAGCAGTATGTGTGCATCCGCGAAGATGTGGTGGTTGAGCGGTCCGAGATGGTCAAAGGCTATGAGTTCGAAGCTGACCACTACGCTGTGTTTGAGCCGGACGAACTGAAGGCGCTAGAAGACGAGGCGAAGCACACGATCGATATCGTGTCGTTCATGCCGGCCGGAGCCGTGGACCCCATCTATTTCGACAAAGCCTACTACCTGGGGCCGGACAAGCGCGGTGGTAAGCCATACAACTTGCTGGCCGAAGCCATGCGAAAGACGGGGACCTGCGCGCTCGCGCAGTGGGTCTGGAAAGGCAAGCAGTACATGGTGCAGGTGCGGGCGGTCGACGAGGGCTTGGTGCTCCAGCAACTGCTCTACGCTGACGAGGTCCGATCGATGCTGGATCTGCACGTGGAGAAAGCCGAGATTCAGCCAGCCGAGCTGGCTTTGGCTAAACAGCTGATCGAACAAAACTCGGTGGACGGGTACGACCCCACGGCCTACAAGGATGAGGAGAAAGACCGCATCTTGGCAGCGATCGACAAGAAGATCGCGGGCAAAAAGATCACCGTGAGCGAAGAGCGGCGGGAACCACGGGAGGGCGCCGAAGTGATCGACCTGATGGAGGCCCTGCGCGCAAGCATGGCCCGGGGGAAACAGGGCGGAACGAAGGCCGCGACCACAGCAGCTGCAGCGCAGGGCAAGAGCAAAAAGACTGGGAAGCGTGCCACTGCGGCACCGGCGCCAACTCCGGCCAAGCGAGCCTCATCGGCGAAAAAGTGACAGGCCGATGCCGACGTACACCCTGAAGGACGCCGAAACGATGCTGGGCATCCCGCGCTCGGTGGCCACTAGGTTGGTCTCCGAGGGAATCATCACGCCCACACGCGGGCCGCGCCGCCAATTTCTGTTCACGTTTCAGGACATGGTGCTTCTCCGGACAGCCAATTCACTGCATGGCGCCAAGATCCCAACGCGGCTGATTATCCGCGCGCTGGCGAGGGTGAAGGCCTCTCGTGGCACTGGCCAGCCGCTGACCGGTGTGCGGATTCGTGCGATGGGCAACGAGGTGGCGACAAGGGATGAGAGCAGAGAAGGATGGCAGGCCGTGTCTGGCCAGATGCTGATGGATTTTGAGCCCGGCGACCTGGGCGCCGCGATTGTGCAATCACTACACGACGCGCGGCCACCAGCTGCCGATGCGCAGGATTGGTTTCTCATCGGTTCCGAACTGGAAACGGAGAAGCCTATCGAAGCCGAGGCCGCATACCGGCGAGCCTTGGCGGCAGAACCAACGTTTCTGGATCCGTATCTCAACCTGGGCTGCATGATGTGCGACGCGCGCCGGTTTGGCGACGCGGCCGAACTGTACCGCTCTGGCATCTCACAGCTGCCGAGCGAGCCGTTGCTCCACTTCAACTTGGCCGTAGCGTTGGAGGATCAGGAACGCCCCCGGGAGGCACTCACCAGCTATGAGCGCTGCATACAGTTAGCGCCGGACTTTGCCGACGCGCACTTCAACGCGGCTCGTATCTACGAGACGCTCGGCAATGGGATGCGGGCGATCCGACATTTCAATGAGTATCGGAAGCTGCAGCGTTAGCGCGGCCTTCATGCCACAACCCCGCGCGCCTCAATAGAGGCAAAGACCTGCGTGGACGAGGAGTCGCTCACCTATACCGTTCAGCCCCTCAGTAGCGCGCGGGGGAACGGTGTGAGCAGGCCGCTAAGCGCTGCGGCCTGCCGTAGTACCGTCGGCAGACCGATTTTGGCCCGACAGATGCGCGAGACCATGGGATCGGGCCAATGCAAGATTGATCGCTGCTGGGCGCCCCACCTTCCAGGAGCAACGATCTCTCGGGCTACTCGCAAGCCAAGCTCAACGCCATAGCCAGAAGACTCAACGAACGCCCACGCAAAACACTAAACTTCGCGAGGTACTCGGCATAAAGCCACTGTTATTGCGGAGAACTCTGCGAGCTACGTCGCGCTTGCACGGGCCAGTCACAGGCCGGCGAGCCTGCCGGCGGGGCGCGGAGGCAGGCTTCGATGCGTCCTGCTCAAGCCGATGACGCTGGAGGAGCTGGTGGAAGATGCCCGGGCGCTGGCCAAGATCCGCAAGCCGTTGGCGCAGGTGCCTGACGAAGTGCGTGAATTTGTTGGTCAGCGGGACGCGCTGGCGGCCCCGGAAGTCGGGTTGATGGCCTGGGGACGCTCCCTCGCGTCGGTGCCGGCGTGGCTCACGATGCTGGCTGGCGGCTCGCCGCGGTAGTGTAGTGGTGCAGCGAGGGTGCCCATGGCACTTCAGTATTGGTAGTGCAGCGAAAGATCGACGACCGTATTGGTCGCCCTTTGCGTGATCGGACTGTGCGCCGCCGAGCCCACGAGTTGGCCAACCGCAACGTCGCCGGTGACAAACCAATGCTCGCGAAAGAACCAGATCGCGGAGATGCCTGCGCCGTATGACTTGAGGCCCGCATCGGCCTTGTACTGCGGATAGCCCGAGCGCGCCGCTTGAGCCGAGGTGACGCCGAACCAACGGCTCATGTAGCGCGCATCACCGAAGGTGACGGTAGGGCCGGCAAACCAGAAGAAGCGCTCCGAGCTACCGGGCAGCGGCAGGTAGGCGCCGATATCGCCGATCCAGCCGTCGGTGCCGCCCAGGCTGCGCCGCACATCGATGCGCACCACCAAGGGGAGTGACGCCGACACCACGTACTCGCCAAAAAGCTTGGTTTCCACCGCGAAATTGATGTTGCCGAGTCCGTTGAGACGGCCAGGATCGTCAGCCATCCGCCGGCCCAGGTTGTAGCCTATCGCCACCCCCGCGCGCCAATGGTCCGCCCGCAGCAGGTTCACGCCGATGCCCTCACCGGTGGAAACAAAGAACAGGTCGCGGTAGCGGATATCGAAGCTGGGGCCCGCGAGCACGTGATAGCGCTGGGTACCTTCGTAATACGGTCGCAGGCTGGCAGCGGCCCCAACCTGGACCTGCCAGTCGGGCACCTTGGCCTCGTATAGTTTCATCAACGGGACTCCCGCCGAATATTGCCACTCGGCTAGCGGCGACGGTGTCTGCGCGCGAGCGCTCAAAGTGGCAGCCGCC
The DNA here is from genome assembly GCF_058802485.1 of Cupriavidus sp. GW822-FHT02D05. Taxonomy (NCBI): domain Bacteria; kingdom Pseudomonadati; phylum Pseudomonadota; class Betaproteobacteria; order Burkholderiales; family Burkholderiaceae; genus Cupriavidus; species Cupriavidus sp. GW822-FHT02D05. The sequence continues at coordinate 8,307 of NZ_JBXAOE010000023.1, forward strand.
AGGCCTACCAACAGGGCGGCCGGCCACCAAGCCGCAGTACCCGTCGGCTCTGCTGTTGGAGATGGATTGCTGTTATCCGCCATTCGTCACTAGCTCCATCGAGCCTCGGTGCCCGGAGAAAAGGGCATTCGGATAGTCTTCCTGCTTCAGGATGCCACGCTTACCTTGTGTTAAGACTACAAAATCCCTTCGGCTTTTTCAAAGCGCCGCTACGCTGCGGTGGTGCGCCCGGAACGACGGTAAATACACTGACTGGATTGCCGGAGCGAATGGACTGCCTCGTCTGCCCCACGGGCGTTTCGCGACGCGACCACCCCGAGGCGGCCGACCTAAAGGGCGCGCGATGAATACGAAGCTCAGCACGTGCGCCCACACCAACGCCATTGGGACTCCACTATGGCGTGTATTCAATAAGGAGACTGAGGTTTGACACGGATGGCGCTTTCGAGACTGCGCCCGAATGTGGATCCGGCAAGATCCGACCAATCTCTCTGAGCGGACTCTTACCGGCTCGCGCTCACGCCTCGCTCACCCACTCGGTGCTGGTGGCGGCGCGTAGACCTGCTTCCCACTCGTGAGTTCTGTCGGAATCGTCCGACATTGAATTCGGAGCCGGGGACCTGCTTGCGCCCGTGGTCACTATCTATCGTTGCTTCAGGGCGATACACATTTACCGCACTTGCAAGCATGCGCCGCCACATTTGCACTCTGACCTTTAGCATGCCGCACCGTGCGCGGCAGCGCGCCCAAGTTCCAACGAATGGAGGTGACACATGTTCAGATCCAAGACCCGTCTTATCCTTGGCCTAGCACTAGCCGCAACGGCAGTCCTCTCGGCGTGCGGCGGCGGGGATGACAGCATCGGCGCCCGCATCTGCGTCAGCGAGCCGACTGTCCGGGTGATCCATGCTCTTACCGGTGGCCCTAACCTGGATGTGCTGCAGAACGGCACCAAGACCAACCTGCTGAATGAGCCCTACAAGTTTGTTTCGAAGTACTTCAACGTGGACGAGGGCAACCAGACGTTCTCGTTCAATGTTGCCAACACGGCAACTGAACTCGGGCGGACCACAGTGAGCACGCACACTGGCCACAAATACACGGTGGTAGCCCTACCCGGCGCTACCGCGGCGGACGTGCTGCAGATCGACGACCCATTTGAGAAGGGCCTGTTCTCCGACAAGGCTCGCATCCGCAGCCTGAACGCATCGTTCAATGCACAGAATGTCGACATTTACCTGACCGTCCCGGCAGCTGACCTGGCAGCAGCAACGCCTACGTTTGCAGCAATCGCCTACAAGTCGGCGGTACCGGCATCGGGCAGCGATTCGATCGACGTGAATGGCGGCACCTATCGCCTGCGCATCACCACGGCCGGCACGAAGACAGTGATCTTTGACTCGGGCACGCTGACGCTGGCCAACAACGCAGACTGGCTGATCACCACAATCCCGGTCGACGGCATCGGTGCAACAATACCGAACAAGATCAAGGTGCTGGTCGCCCGCGGCGATGACGAGTCGCAAGCTGGGCTTGAGTTGGTGACTCAGTAAGAGGCTTCATTCTTGGCCTGATGCCCCTGCTGTGCCATCTCCTAATGCACTGCATCCGGTGTGCGCAGTCCGGCGGCTCGGTGGGGGTGCATCTGGGCAACGAGCCGGATTACGTCAAGCTGCGTATTATCGAGAGCCCGCCGCTCGATCGCGACCGCAGCGCCACGCGGCAGACCACCTTGTCCGATTTCTTCGGGCGCGTGTGCCGGGGCAGGGTTCGCAGACGTCACGGCAGAGCTCCGCGCTGTTGCTGACGCGCCGCATGTTGGAACTGCTTGGCGCGATCCCCAGCGCCGAAAGCCCTGCCGGCGAGAGCGACAAAGTCATCGTCTGCATCTCCGTGAGGTTTCCCCCGCCACGCCGTCCCGGCATAAGCGTGTCGCGGCCGGTTCGTGTCCGCCAGCAGCATTCCCCCGCATTTCCGCTACGCCGTCCTGTAGTTTTTACCGATTCGCGTACGAAGTGCGCGCCGCTCCCGGCGCAGCGGGCAAGCTTTGCGGACGTCGCGGCGCCCGCGCAGCCGTGATTGTGCGGTCCGCACCGCTGCACGGCTCACACATGCGGACTGGCCCGCCAATTGCACAGGTTGTGGCAAGCCCATCCGGGAGGACCCCGCCATGCAAGACGCCCGCAAATCATCCAAGGCCGCGCCGGCGGCTCACAAGCCGGCGCAGGCCGACAAGTCACACGCAACGCCCGCCACGCGCCCTGCCGCCGGCGAGGAGAATCGCGCGAAGACCTACCAGGCCGCCGTCGACGACGCGCTGGAAATGAGCTTCCCGGCCAGCGATCCGATCTCGCCTAGTGCAGCCATGCATGCTGAGAAGAGGACGCAGACCGCGCGCGACAATGTGGACTGGAAGCTCAAGCGCGGTAGCGAACACCAGCCTGTCGGCGCAAAGCCCGCCGGCCACCGTAAGGGCACCACTCGCAAGTGACCGCCACCGCTAACCTGAAAGGACGGAGGACGTGGAGCGGGCAGATCGCGATCGGAGTCGACGCACGTGAGCAGCATCGCTGCATATCAACCATCTGGTCCAGGACTTTCTACAAGCAAGGAGTTATCCATGACGTCAGTCGAACCACGCAGTCCTGGCCGCGAGCCAGGCGCCTCCATTGTTGGCGGCGTTGACCAGAATTCTCCGGGCCCGGGCCCGTTCGTGATGGCGGCCGACACGCTGGAAGGCAACAAGGTGGTGGACCCCGCTGGTGAAAACATCGGCACCATCGACCATATCATGATCGACGTGCCAGCCGGGCGCGTAGCCTATGCCGTGATGGCCGTGAGCGGCTTTCTCGGCATCGGCGAAAAGCTGTTCGCGCTGCCGTGGTCCGCTCTCACGCTGGACACTCGGCGCAAGTGCTTCGTGCTCGGGGTCGAGAAAGACCGCGTAAAGGCCGCACCTGGCTTTGACAAGGACCATTGGCCGAGCATGGCGGACTCGCGGTGGGCCACCAGCATCCATGAGTACTACGGCATATCGCCGTACTGGGAATCCGAGCATTACGACCCGAGGGGCTGACACCCGGGGAGCGAGAAGCAGTGAACAGGGGAGAGTGAGGGTGAAAGTCGGTGGAGTGTCCGCCGACTTTCTTGCGCTCGTGGTTCTGCTGCATGAAGGAGAGGGTGTTCGCCGGATTGCGGGGAGGGCCCTTTTGAGGGGCCGCTGGTTCGCCCCTGAGGTTGGTGCCTGCGGGGGCGCAACATGCGCGGCGCACCGCGCGCGGATTGTACGGCCGGTGTAGAGACGCGTACTCCAGAGGACACTCTGCAAGTGCAACCTGCGTTGTAGGACAGCGCCCGCTGAACCATTGGCAACGCGCTCCATAGAATGAATGCAGCGCGTTGCCGGCGGCAGCAGCCAACAGCCAGGGGCGGAAGATGAGCAAGCCAGCATTCACACTGCATCGGATCGACAGCGCGCCCGCACAGTATTTTTTACGAACGCCTCGAAGCTGGCTTGTGTGTTGTGCTGGAAGAAGGTCTGTCACGGTTCCAGCGCTACGCGCAACAAGGCCGGCTCATTGAGCTTGGTTATGCCTTCGACGGCGCGACCCGCTGCTGGTGACAGTGGCAGCCGTCCCGGCTGAGGGTAAGAAGATCTAGGTCAACGCCGAATACTGTGTGGAGTTTCATAAGCACAGCAAATGCGACGTGACATATTTCAAGACGATGTTGGAAGTCACGACATTCATCGAAGCGAACTTCCGCACTACGGGGAGGGATTCAAGGTCGACGGCATTAGCTTTCGACCCGCTCGCTTTGTGTGGGATTTGTTCGGCGAACTCGAGGAAGAGGGCGATCAGTGAGGTGTTGCTGACGCCGTGATGTTTCCAGCCGCCTGGGGAATCCGTCCCCTGGGATCGATTCCCGCTGTTCGGAGAATCGATATGGAGGGAAATCGCAAATCGTTCTGGCAGCACTGGAACGACTGGCTCTCGCAAGCTTCCGATCATGAACTGGAAGTGCTGGAGCGCTATCTGCGGCTAGCCGCAAAACGCAAGGGAAACACAAGTGTCTCCGGGGACAACCTGGTGCGCCTGTGGATCCGCTGGTGAAGCAGGTATCAAACACAGCTTGGCTCCTGTAATGGCTGTGGATCCTTCGGGATCTGGAGTGTGATCGTTTTAACCATCCCGCGGGGACCGCATCCCCGATCGGGGTCATGCCGGAAACCGCATTTTCAAGGAGTCTTGAAATGCAATTCTTGCGCATCTATCCGCCGGCTTCCGTCGCCCGCCCACCCAAAACGGTCACGTGCCGTTCTGGCAAGGGATGAGCCGGAACTATCCGAAGTTCCTGGTGACGCTGGAGCTTGGCTATGTGCAGCGTCTAACGGTCGGTGTCTCCGCGCCACATGAAGATGGGGCGACATCCATCGTGCGTCGCGCGCTAGGCGCCGGCACGCTCTGGAAAGACACCGAAAGCATGCCGATCCTGCAGCACGGGTTCGAGCCTGCCAAGGCGGAACGACTCATCCAGGGCATGTCCGTGCACGAGGTGGACGACTTGCCGGAGGCGGATTCATCGGTTTCGATGATGCGGTGCTATGACGCATCGTTGACGCTCTTGACCTTCGCTCGGCAGGTGCTGGAGGAGTGCGAGCGCCACCAGGACCTCGATGACCCGGTCTCCGACACGTTCACTGTGGAGCTGGCCGCCGATGACATTCGCAAGCTGGCGAAGTTGGTGAGTACGCTCGACGACTGCTGAGCGTCGTCTTTCTGTTGATCCCAGCGGGGAAATCGCTTCCCTGCCCAGGGTGACGATTTCCCTCGCCTTCGATATGCATGGTGTTGGAGATGTCACCGATGGAGCGAGGATTGAGCGCAGTGGCACCGCCCCGGGGCGGCTTTTTTGTCACTCGTCTCCTTGCCGATCACTGGAGTTGCGAGCAAGGCAGATGAAGGGTTGGCCGTAATCCTCTCGTATATTTGCGAATAGCGGACAACCCTCTGCAAGAGGCCAAAGGAAGTGATAGACTAGTCAGGTAACTAGTTATATGGGGCAATCATGAAAGCATGGCCTGTTCAGGACGCCAAAGCGCGTTTCAGTGAATTTCTCGACGCCTGCCTCTCCAGCGGCCCACAGATGGTGACCAAGCGTGGTACCGAAGCGGCCGTCCTGGTGCCGGTGGCAGAATGGCGGCGATTGCATGCGGCAGCCAAGCCGTCCCTTAAGGACCTCTTGCTCTCCGACACGGCCCGCACGGAATGTCTCGTGCCGCCGCGTGGCGCCGCACGTCGCCGACGTGTCGTCCCAGCTCACTGAATGCATCGCATGTACCTGCTCGACACCAACGTCATCTCTGAACTCCGGCGGCCTCGCCCTCATGGTGCGGTCGTTGAGTGGCTCCAATCGGTGACCGACGACAAGCTCTTCCTGTCGGCCGTGACCCTGGGGGAGATTCAGGCCGGCATCGAACTCACGCGCGACCAGGACGTCGCCAAGGCTGGCGAAATCGAGCGATGGGTGGATCTGGTTTCCGCCGTCTACAACGTGCTGCCTATGGATGCAGGCACCTTCCGCCTGTGGGCGCGGTTGATGCACCGGCGTTCCGAGACGCTGTACGAGGATGCCATGATCGCGGCAACGGCCAAGCAGCACCATCTAACCGTCGTGACGCGCAATGTCAGTGATTTCGCGGACTTTGGGGTCGACCTGTTGAATCCGTTCGAGCCGCATCGGTAGGGAACGCCCGCGGGGGCAAGGGAGAACGCATGAGTGGTTTTCGTCGCGAAGTGCGCAGCGCCATGCGCGCGCAGGCGAAATCGACGCCGAGCGCGCCGACGCGGCCCGGCGCGAGCCGCGCTATTCCTACGCTGACTTGACAGCCGTGGTCGGGGCGTCGATTGGGCTCTGGAAGGAAATGGCCGACAGAGAGACCGATTTCACTGCGAAAGGGCAGTTCCAGCAGTTCGCGCACGGCGCCGTCGTGGTGTGGGGCCGGCTGACGTATAGCGACCAGGCCCCCGGCGACGCGGCGCGGCTTCAAGCCTTGGTCGACGCGATCCGGCCGTCCGAGGATGAGTGGGAAAACGCCTCTTGAATCACATATGTCTGCCCTCAAGTGCGCCGGCAGGCCCATGGAGGGCTAGAGGAGAAAATGATGGCGTTGTACCTTGATGAAAAGGCAGTGAAAAAAGCCAAGCCGAACCAAGTTTTTGAAACGGAGCACGCGCCCGGAAAGACAGTGTCGCATTCGGGCATCCATGTCTGCACGGGATGCGGCCAAGAGCGCGCATTGAATGCGGGCGACCCGTTCACGACGCAGAACCACAAGCAGCACAGTACGAACCAAGGCGAGATCTGCTGGAAGCTGCGTGTCTATGCAGAAACCGAGTAAGGATAGCCGCCTCCGGGCGGCTTTTTTGTCATTCGCCATCATGCCGATAACCATTCTTACCAGCATGAGGAATCCGAGAGAAAAACTGGGCGGTTCAGGATCGGGTCAGACCGAATTCCAGCGAAATAAACGGCTTGCGTTAAGGCTAGGTTCGGTTGGCCAGCCGTAGCGTAGCGCCGCCAGCCGGGTTGCGTGGTCATTGCCGGTACTGCCTGATCGCCTCTTAACGGGCCAGCAGAAAGTTCGGAGAGTCGTTGCACGGCGTGATGCGGGAAGATGGCCAAGGTTCCGATACGGAGAGGTTCGGAACGATAGATAGATCGGAATCCCCTATCGGGCGCGGCTCATAGCTCCGAAACCCTGTCCCACCGGTTGGAAAGATGGAGGACGATGTGCTCATCGGTCGGTCTTACTTGACTCGGTACCGAATACCGGGGATGCTGCGTGGGATCTGCAGCGGCCACGTGGGCATTTAGCAGGCGAGATCGCTGTCAAGCCAGATGGCTCTAATCGACCCTTCTCTGCCATTCGCAATCACGCCGACAGATGGCCGCTTCGGGCCGAACTACGGTCAACGCGTAGAGCTGCTATCGTCAGCGCGTCCCTTTCCCTGTGAGACGCGCCCGTCCGAATGGGGGGCATGCAACGCAAGCTGCTGCAAATTCCCGCCCGAAGAAGCATCGCCCGGGCCTCTGGATGGATCGAGAAGTTCATCGAGCCCTGTTGAGCGACGCCATATCAGGCCTGAAACGCAGCGGCGGGGCAAGCCGCTCTTTCAGTGTCATCTTGGTGGAATCTCCGCTCTGGCCGGCCATGCCTGTTGTGCGTTGGCGGCGTGCCGCAGCAGGAGGCCGGCGGCCGCAAATGCACCAGCGGTGCGCGCGAGGAATTTCCGACCCGTCGTGCTCATGGCGCCTCCGTTCAGCATGTTGCGGGAATGACGGGGAGAAGCAGGAACGACGCGTACTTCTCGCCCGTGTGAACGGTGGTCTGACCGGCGAAGCGGTCAGACCTGCGGTCGTCGGGGTGATCGTGCAGCAGCACCGACGAGCCGCGCATCGACTTGCCATAAATCTGCGGATAGGGTCCGGGCAGGTCGTGCTCGAAGTCCGAGCTGCCCACAGTCAGCACCAGCCGGTAGCCCTTCGGGAAGACGAAGCACATGGGCCAGATCTCGACCTGCAGCTCGTAGATCTCGTTCGGTTCGAGAAGTTGGATCTCCTGGTGCGTGTGCACGGGCTGATACGGCCTGGAGGCTTGAGGATCCAGCTTTCGGTGCGACGCTCTAAGCCAGCCTTGCGCGAGGGGGGCATTGGGTTCGACTGCCCCCAAGATCAGGTGCTCCTTGCCGTCCGGAGCGAAAGCCCGCAGCGTCAGGAACAGATCCGCATCGCGGGCCGTCGTGGAGATCCAGAGCGTGGCAGACAGCGGGCCGGTCACCTCGGTTTCGCGCTCGAAGGGTGCAGTGCTGAAGCTTACCTTGCCTGCCATGCCGTCAAACGAGACGCGCGAAGCTGTCACGCTCGGCTCCGATCGCAGGCTCGGTGCGCCGGCGTCCAGATACATGGGCGTCCATGCGGTGCGCGCCAAGGGCCATTCATGCTCGTCGCGCTCCACAAAACGATCCACGTGGCGCACCTGCATCTTGATCGGCGGCTGCCGATCCCAGCCGTTGTCCTCGCCCTTGAGGAAGCAGTCAAAAAACCGCTTCTGGAGCGCCACGCCGTAGTCCGTATAGAACTCCGTCCAATGCTCGAGCCCGTGCAATTCGAGCCACTTATGCTTCGAGCCGGCACCCAAGTAGCCTTGGACATTGCCGCGCAGGTGCAGGCCATGGCCACCCCAGTTGCCGCAGGAAAGCACCGGTACCTCGATCGCACCCAGGTCCGCACGGCGGCCGTCAAAGTAGCTATCAGTGATAAGCTCGGCGCTCAACTGCGTCGCGTTGATGTCGACGCGATTGGCGAGCAGTTCTCCGTCGCTGAGTTCTGCCGGCCCGGAGATCGGCAACCCGTTGTTAGGGTTCACACGCCCGCGCCGCCCCAGGCCGTGCTGCACGTTTTCCACCTGCTTCGGATACCAGGCCACCATGAACGTGTTGAGGATGCCGCCGTGCCGGCAGGCGTCGCGATAGTAGTCGGAGAACCCTTCGAACGGGCAGATCGCGGCCAGATGCGGAGGACGTTTCGCCGCCGCCAGCCATTGGGTGGCGCCGTAGTAGGAAACGCCGGCCAGGCCGATCTTCCCGTTGCTCCACGGTTGTTTCGCTGCCCATTCAATGCAATCGTAGAAGTCCTGCGCCTCGCGCGGGGAGAAGCAATCGATGACGCCCGGCGATCGGCCAGCGCCGCGCGAGTCCACGCGAATGCAGATGTAACCCAACGGCACCCATCTTTCCGGATCCGCGGTTTCCCAGTTCGCGTACTTGCCGCTGCTGCCCTTCAGAATTTCCGGGTGCTTAGTAGTGAGCGATTGCCATTGTGCGGGGAATCCCACCTGGAATGGCAGGCCTTTGGCGTATGGTCCGTAGGACATCAACACGGGGTAGCGTCCTTCCTCTTTCGGGCGAAAGACGTCGGCCCGAACCACCAAACCATCGTCCATGGGGATTTCAACGTCCCAATCGATTTGCATGTCTGGCTCCTGATCGGTTTATCTTGTAAGCGGCTAAAACTTGTGGCGCATGCCCAGCGCAAAGCTGGTGCCACTGCCTTTTTCGGTAACCTTGTCGAACATCGTCACAGCGTATACGTCCGTGCGTTTCGACAGAGCATAGTCATAACCACCGGCAAGTCCGTGACGCCGATAGTCCGCCATGACATCGCTACGTACGCGTGAAGACACTGCAGAGGCCAGGATCTTCCCGCTGCCGACCGGAATCTGGGCACCCACCTGCAGCGCGTCGGTCGTCGTTGATGCACCGCTGGTACTTGTGTGGACATACTCGGTCAGCAGCTTGATGACCTTGAAGTCATAGGACAATCCCCCGGCCATCGCTGTCTGCGCCCAGCTTCCCGCAGGAAGTCCGGGACCAAGCCGGGTTCTCTGGATGGCAAAACTCGCCGATAATGGCCCGCGATCATAGAGCAGCATACCGACAGCATTGTTCTGCGAACTCGTGCCCGGCTGCTCGCCAAGGCTATACAAGCCCCGGAACGAAATTCCCGCGAATTCCGGTGAGTAGTAGCCAATCGCGTTATTCCACGCGGTATCGCCGGCAATGTATCGGCCCTGCTGGGGCGTCCACAGGACGTTCTGGAGCGGCGAAAACTTCGTCGAGCCGGAAAACGCATCGAAGAGCGCGGTCGCCAGAAACGTCGGATTTGCTAGTCGCCCGAGACGCACTTCGCCAAAACCGCCCTCCAGGCCAACGTAGGCATTTCGGGAAAAGAGGCCATCCGTGGGAGCACGCCCATTGGCACCCGTGTCCATTTGGAAGAATCCCTCGAGGCGGTAGTTCGCCTTAAGACCGGCTCCCAAATCTTCGCTTCCTGTCATGCCCCAGAAGGACGTCTGCAGACCTCCACTTTCCACGCCAGTTGCAGAACGTTGTCCACTGAGATGGGTAACGCCGACATATGCGTCCGCGAGTCCATATAGCTGTGCGTTGGTCGCGTAGGACGCGCAAGGCAGCGCAAAGAGTGCCAGCGCATACAACCTTACTATCGGTTGCGCCCTCCGTGAGCCACCCGGCTCGCTACCAGCCTTACCATAGACGGCACAGCTTGCTTGTCGTTCCTTGTACAAAATTGATCTCCTCCGTTTTATTGACTTCGATCACCTCAAAAGAACAGCGTGGTCTTGGCGCATGAACAGCCTCACTGACGGGGGCGGTCGTCTTTTTCTGCGGCATTGCGAATGCCGATATTCGCCCGAGGGAGCTGAGCGCGAGGCCCCACTCACCACAGCATCGCAGCCCATAATCGGCGGGGAGTGGCGCGCGCGGCAGTAGTGGGTTGGAGACGGTCAGGCGGACGCAGGGGCTGGCAGCACGGTCCCATAGTTGACGCCGAAACCGATCCGCGCATAGTCGTCGCGCTCGCACCAGCCACGAAACACGACGGTATCGCCATCCTCAAGGAAGCCGCGTTGTTCGCCGTCTCCGATATCTACCGGTTGCGTCCCGGATACTGTGAGTTCGATCAGCGCACCCGCTTCGCCTGGGGCGGGGCCCGAGATCGTGCCGCTGCCCAGCAGGTCGCCGCTCTGTAGGTTGCAACCGCCCATGGTGTGGTGCGCAATCATCTGGCTCAGCGTCCAGTACTGGTGTCGGAAGCTGGTATGGGTCAGCGTGCGCGGTTGCCGGCCCTGTGTTAGCTGGTGCGCGCTGAGTATCGAGACCTCCAGTTGGATGTCGAAGGCGCCGGCCGCGGCATTGTCCGCCGAGCGAAGGTAGTCGAGCGGTTGCGGGCGCCCTGGGGCGCGCGTCCAGCCTGTGCGGTAAGGCAGCAGGGCTTCCAGCGTGACGATCCAGGGCGACAACGTGGTGGCGAAGTTCTTGGCCAGAAAAGGCCCTAACGGTTGCATCTCCCAAGTCTGAATGTCGCGCGCGGACCAATCGTTGAGCAGGCACAGGCCGAAGATGTGCTGCTGCGCCTTTGCCAGAGGGATGGGCGTACCACGTGCATTTCCGATGCCAATCACCGCGCCCACTTCCAGTTCGTAGTCCAGACGCTGGCAAGGTCCATACACAGGTGCGCTGCCCGGATCGGCGCGGTACTGCCCCATCGGCCGGTAGACCTGTTGGCCACTGACGCCGATGGAAGACACCCGGCCGTGATACGCGATCGGCAGCCAGTCAAAGTTGGGGTTCACCTCCAGCCCGAACTGGCGACAGCAGTTCACGGCGTGATCGAGCGAAGTATAGAAATCCGTGTAGTCGCCGATGCGTACCGGTATCGCAAACTCGGCCGCCGCCTGCGGCACCAGCGTTTCCCGTACTCGGCTCTCATGCGCACTGCCAGCCTCCAGCAGCGCAAAGATTCCGTGGCGCAATGCGCGCCAGGCGCTCGGACCCAATTCCAGCAGCGCATTTAGCGTCGGCGCTACGGCGGCCTGCATGGCCTCGGCGGCCGGGTTTGGCAGGCAGGCCCTGCCATGCAACGCGGCCAGGTCGACGATCTGGTCGCCTATTGCTACGCCGCCACGCCAGGCCTCGGCGCTGCCTTGCCGACGGAATATGCAGAGCGGGAGGTTCTGCAACGGGAAGTCGGAACCGGGCGCATTGGCCTGTGTCAGCCAACTGCGGCGAGCGGCATCATGTGTGTGGTTCAGTTCCATGGCGTTGTCACGCGGCGTTGAGCGCGTCGTCGAAGATGGCCACAGCACGCGTCCAGCCAGCGGAGGCACCTCGGATCTTGTGCGGGAAGCAAGAGATGTAGAAGCCATCCGGCGGCAGGGCCTCGAGGTTGTGCAGCTTCTCCAGGTGGCAATAGCCGATGTTGCGGCCCGCCTTGTGGCCTTCCCAGATCAATGAGGCATCGTGTGTCTCTGCATACTTTCTGGCCGTATGCACGAACGGCGCATCCCAGCTCCACGCGTCGGTGCCGGTCAGGCGTACGCCACGCTCAAGCAAGTACATGGTGGCGTCGAGTCCCATGCCGCAGCCGCAGGCGACGTAGTCAGGCTGGCCGTAGCGCCTGCCCGCTCGCGTGTTGACCACCACGATCTCCAGCGGCTTGAGCGCGTGCCCGATACGGGCGAGTTCCGCCTCGACGTCGCCGGCGGTGACCACATAGCCGTCATCCAGGCCGGTGAAGTCTAGCTTCACGCCCGGCTGGAAGCACCACTCCAGTGGCACCTCGTCAACGGTGATGGCGCGCTCGCGCTGCCCCAATGACTCGTTCATGGTGCTGTGGAAGTGATAGGGAGCGTCAAGGTGAGTGCCATTGTGCGTATTGAGCCGGACGTGCTCGATCGCCCAGCCTTCGCTGTCCGGCAGGTCTGACGGCATCAGCCCCGGAAAAAAGGCCGTGACCTGCTCGGCGGTGGAACGATGCGACAGGTACTCGATCTGGGGGCCATAGCCGGGCGGGTCGGAGACGACATCGTTTTCCAGGTAGATCGAGAGATCGACGAAGCGGCGTGTCATGGTGACAAGTCCTTTGTGGAGATACGTGAAATGGGGGGCGAGCTCAACGGGCATCGAGGGACGGATCGGCGCCCGGCACCTTGCGCACGTGGGCGCCGGTGTCCTGCGCGGCGATTTCACGTGGCAGCAGGGCAACCACGATCGCGGATAGCAGGAACAAGCCGCCGCACAGCGCGATACCGGGCGCAAAGCCGAACCCAGTCGCCGCCCAGCCCAGCGCCAGCGGAGCAAAGGCGGAGATGCCACGGCCGACGTTGAAGCAGAATCCGGCGCCGGTTGCGCGGATGTGCGTCGGGAACAGTTCGGCGAAGTAGGAGCCCACGAGGCCGGCGAAGGCCATGAAGAAGGCGAATACCGGGCCGAGGACGAGCAGGGTCGCATGGTCCGTGGCGAAAGCATAGGCCGGTAGCGTCAGTCCGGAGCCGACCAGCGACGCGATCACGGCACGCTGTTTCCCGATGCGGTCTGCGAGCAGGCCGAAGGCGTTATAGCCAAGGAACATGCCGACATTCAGCACGGCCACGAAGCTGGCCATGGTGGTGACATCGAGCCCCCGTTCCTTGACCAGGAAGGTCGGTAGCCAGGTCGAAGCGCCCCAGTACGCGGACAGCGCCAAGGCCGAGGTCGCGGTGCCGAGCAGGGTAATGCGCAGCAGGCCGGGCGCGAACAACGCAGCAAGGCTGGCACGGCCGGCGCTTGCTCTGGTGGACTGCCCACTGGACCGTTGCGCGCGCCAGACCTCAGATTCCGGCACGCGCAGCCAGACGTAGCCGATGGCGATGGCCACGGCCGCGCCGCAGAGAAAGAACAACACGCGCCAGCCATGCGCCGGCAGCAGGTAGGCCGCTGCCAGGGCGGCCACGGTTGCGCCCGAAGAGAAGGAACTGAGCACGAAGGCAGTGGCCCGTCCGCGCTGGTGCGCCGGCCAGGTCTCGTTGACATGAGCCGCGGCCGTGCTCCAGACCCCGCCCAGGCCGAGGCCTGAGAGGAAGCGCAGGAAGAGGATCTGGCGCCAGTCGGTGGCGCCGGAAATTGCCATCGTGAGCGCGCCGAAAGTCACCAGCGACAGTAGCAGCGCCTTGCGGCGGCCCATGGTATCCGCCAGCCTCCCCATCACCACGCTGCTCAGCCCGATGCCGAGCAGCGTGGCTGTGACAAGCAAGCCGGCCTGCGCCTGTGTGATGTGAAGGGATGCGGTAATAGCCGGCATGGCGATGGCAAGGATGATGATGTCCACCGCGTCGAACATATAGCTCAGGAAGCAGCCGATAAGCACGCGCCACTTCAGCGAGGCAGGATTGGGGGGCATGATGGGTCTCCTGATTTGGCGCCCCTGGCCGAAGCAGGTGACGCACCAGTTTTGTACTGACTGTACGATCGTTCAGTATCGCGCAGAACGGACTGTACACTCGTGCAGTCAAACGCTACACTGGGGTAAACGCGGGTGCGAATGTGGCGAAGTGAGGTTCGCTACAATGGCGCGTCTATATGGAGGCAGCATGGAAGGCAGGGAAGCGCGGAAGTCGGTGGTCGGGGCGCGGGAAGAAGCGCAGGGGCTGCCGATCCCGGAAGCGAGCAAGCGCGAACGCGTGCTCGATGCAGCGGAGCGGCTTTTTGCCGAAGGCGGCTTTGACGGCGTGTCGATGCGTGATATCGCGGCGGCCGCGGACGTTGGCTTGCCGCTGATCGTTTACCACTTCGAGACCAAACGAAATCTGTACCGCGCGCTCTTTGAACGGCGTAAGACGCTGTTCGAGGCCCGGCTGGCGGCGCTACACGAACCCCTCATTGCCGGCGAGGATCCGGTGGAGCACATCGTGCGTGCGTTCGTGCAGCCAGTAATGCGGATCCAGGACACGGAGGCCGGCATCGCCTACGCCAAACTCGTCGCACGCGAGGCATCGGATCCAAGAGAAGCTGAGCGAGGCATTGTTGCGGACTACTTCGACCCCTTTGCCATGGAATTCGTCAAGGCGATCCGCAAGGCCCTGTCAGGCAACAGCGCCGGCTATGCGCATTGGGCCTATCTGTTTGCCGTGGGGGCGCTGGTAATGAGCGTGTTCGACAGCCGTATCGAGCGCATCTCCGGCGGCAAGGTCAAGGCCGGCGACGCGCGGCGCAAGTCCGAGTACCTGGTGACCTTCATCGCAGCGGGCATTCGCGCCGGGGCCGACCGGACTTGAACAGACCCTACTCAACTGGTATCTGGATTATCTAGAAATAGAATTCGTTCTCGTGATAAGTCTCTGAGATGACCAGAGCCTTCCGCTTCCGCCGATGGAGCGACTTGCATCGCTGGCCAGCGAAAGTCCGTTGGCTTGGCTGGAGCAGACGTTCGATTGGCCGAGTGATCGCGTGGACCAACTACGCTTCATGGCCGGCAGGCGACGGCTGTGATTGAGGGGCGGCAGGCCGTACCCGACCCATCTCGGCCATAGAGCGTAGCGAGCCGGCAATGGCCGCTTTCGAGGCATAAAACGCCAGGCAATCACTACTGCGGAGCCAAGGGGCCAAACCAATAGGAAGCGGTAACGCCGCCATCCATCAAGAAGTCGCTGCCGGTAAGGAAACCGCCGTCAGGCCCCATGAGCAGCGCCGCGACATTCGCGACCTCATCGGGCGTGCCAGCTCGCTTCGCCGGGCAGCCGGCGATCATGCGGCGGTATCCTTCGCCACGCGGACCGGACAATTCGTCCTTCGCGAGCGGCGTGATGATGATGCCGGGGCTGATCGTGTTGACCCGCGCACCGCGCTTGCCCCAACGAACGGCCTCGAACATCACACGCAGCGCATTGCCACGCTTCGAGAGCTGATAGGCGTGCAGGGAATCCTTCACCTGGTTGGGCTGAAGCAAGGGCAGCTTCAGCAAATCCTCGACAGGTGTTGACGCGAGCGCCTTGTTTTCGTCGATTGTTAGCGGCGGCAGCCGGTGTCCTGACTGCGACGCGATGACAATTCCGGAACCGCCTTCCGCGATCACCCTGCCGAACTCTTCAAGAATGACCGCCGTGCCGTAGAGATCGACTTTCAGGATCGTCTCCGGCGAGGCTTGCGACGGCGAGACGCCCGCCGCCTGGATGAGACCGTGAACCTCTCCCAGCGATGTAGCTTTTGCGACCAAGGCTTGGATGGACGCGCGCGATGAAATATCGACGGTTGTTGTCGTCACGTCGAATCCGGCTTCGCTCAGCGTCTTCGCGGCCACATCGGCATTTTCTTGCCGCAGGTCAGCGAGCAGGAGATGCTTGCCGGCGCCGACCCGGCGCGCGATGGCCTGCCCGATTGATCCAGGCCCGATGACAACGATGACTTTCTGCATGGTGTTGTGTCCTTCTATTTGATTCAGCGATCGCTGACGCCGATGCTGCTGCCAACGTAGAGCCCGGGCGTGGTCGCAATCTTGGCGATCAGCCCTGACAGGCTATCGAGAGAGAGATCGTGACCCTGGAACGGTTCGCCCTTCTGCGTGATGGTGTATCGCCCTCCAGGATCGTGCGTGAACCAACCCGGCCGCAGGATCGTATAGTCGAGATCGGACGCCTCGATCAGCGCGGCCGAGTCCCGGTAAGGGTCAAGAATGCTGCGATATTTCTCGCCCGGCACTTCGCTGTAAATCCCCATCGAGCTGATGAAGATCAGCCGCTTCAAACCGACCGCGTGCATCGCGTCGACAATGCTTCGCGCCTGCCGGGCCATGTCCCCCGACAGGTTCGCGTAGACGACATCCTGGTCCTGCATTGCGCAGCCCAATGCGGCCGTGTCGAGAACATCCCCTTCGATGATGGTCACGCGGACCGGGTCAGGGTTTTCAAGCCGCCTAGCCGCGCGTAAAAAAAGCGTCAGCGAGACGTCCGCGCGTTCAAGCAGAACGCGCGTCGTATTCCGCGCCAGGCCGCCATTGGCTCCAAGGATCAGAATTCTTGTCATTCAGGCAATCCCCAGTCGACTTCACAGTTCCTGAGCCGTGGGGCGGAACAGGATTTCGTTCACGTCCACGTCTTCGGGCTGTTGTATCGCGAAAGCGACCATCCTTGCAAAGCTGTCTGCCGGAATGGCGAACTTCTCGTAAAAGTCGGCGATGCCTGCCGCTACATCGGCTTCGGTGACGCTCTGGGGCAGTTCCGACTGCACCGCGCCCGGCGAAATGATCGTCGTGCGGATGTTGTGGGGCTTCACCTCCTGACGCAGGCCTTCGGAGAGCACCCGAACCGCTGTCTTCGTGGCGCAGTAAACAGCGTTGTTCTTGCCGACCTTATGGCCCGCGACCGACGACACGTTGATGATGTGACCGCTTTTCTGGCGCGTCATATGCGGGAGCGCCGCGGCGATGCCATACAGCACGCCCTTGATATTGACGTCGATCATCCTCTCCCAATCCTCGATCTTTCCGCGCTCCAGAGGCGAGTGCGGCATCAGACCGGCATTGTTGATGATGACGTCAATGCGGCCGTGGGTCTTCACCGCCCAATCGACGAGCGCCTTGACCTGTTGGGCATCAGTGACATCCGTCTCGACTGCCGCGTCTTCGGGGAGCTCGAGTTCGGCGGCCAACGCCTTCAGGCGATCGACGCGACGAGCGCCGAGCACCAGCTTTGCGCCGTCTGCCGCCAGGCGGCGAACGGCTGCTTCACCAAGGCCGCTGCTTGCGCCGGTGATGACAATAACCTTGCCTGCGATGTTCTCTGACATGGTCGTCCTTTCTGCGCAAATCGCGCGATTAATGGAGAGGGCTACTTTCCGACGCGCGCTTGCAGATGCGCCGGGTAACGGTCGCCCTGGACAGCAATGGTCGAGAGCGCCGAATCGATATCGCGCAGGTTGTCGGCGGATAACTCGACGGCGGCCGCGCCGATGTTTTCTTCCAGTCGATGCAGCTTCGTCGTGCCGGGGATCGGCACGATCCAGGGCCTTTGCGCCAGAAGCCACGCAAGCGCGATTTGCGCGGGCGTCGCATTCAGTCCGGTCGCGATCTGTTTCAACACGTCAACCAGGCCCTGGTTGGCTTTGCGGTTTTCTTCCGAAAAACGCGGCACCACATTGCGGAAGTCGGACTTGTCAAAGCTGGTGCTCTCATTGATCGCGCCCGTCAGGAAGCCCTTGCCAAGCGGGCTGAACGGCACAAAACCAATGCCCAGCTCTTCGAGTAGCGGCAGAATCTCCTTCTCGGGCTCGCGCCACCACAGAGAATATTCGCTTTGCAACACAGCGACCGGCTGCACGGCATGAGCGCGACGGATCGACTGCACGCCTGCTTCCGACATGCCGAAATGCTTGACCTTGCCTTGCTGGATCAACTCTTTGACGGTGCCCGCGACGTCTTCCATTGGAACGTTCGCATCGACGCGGTGCTGATAGAAGAGGTCGATGCGATCGGTCCGCAGCCGCTTCAGCGCAGCGTTCGCCACTTCGCGGATGCGCTCCGGTCGGCTATCCTGGCCCTTGCTGGCGTCGCCATCTTGGAAACCGAACTTCGTCGCGATAACGACCTGGTCCCGAAATGGCTGCAGCGCCTCGCCCAACAACTCTTCGTTGGCGCCTTGCGCATAGGCTTCGGCCGTATCGAAAAATGTCACGCCGCGTTCGAACGCGGTGCGGATCAGCTTGAGCGCGTCGGTCTTGTCGGCGGCGGGACCGTAGCCATAGCTGAGTCCCATGCAGCCAAGACCGGGGGCAGAGACTTCGAGGCCGCTTTTACCGAGAATTCGTTTTTGCATGTTTATTTCCTTGCATGTGATGGTGAGGCACAGGTCAGGCGTGCTGTTCGTGGCCGGTTCCCCGGGGCGCCATGTACCTCGATTTTTGCCGCTGCCGTTTCAATCTCCCGCATGTCGTCCGCTGTCAGCATGACGCTCGCCGAAGCCAGGTTCTCGTCAAGCCGATGCAGCTTTCGGGTTCCGGGGATCGGCGCAATCCAGGGCTCTTTTGCAAGGAGCCATGCCAGCGCGATCTGTGCGGCAGTCACCTCTTTTTTGCTCGCGATCTCGTTTAGCAGGTCGACGAACGCCCAATTGGCCTGCATCGCCTCAGGGGTGAAGCGCGGAAACCAGGACCGGACGTCGGATTTATCAAAGCCCGCCTTGGGATTCGATCATCTCCTGCTTGTCGGGCGCAGGACCGCAATTCGTGCTCATGCCCATGCAGCCGAGGCCAAGCGCGGAGACTTCCAATCCGTCCTTACCAAGGATACGTTTGTGCATCGTTTCGTGCCCGTATGGTTTAGCGGTCGATCGCCGCATCCAGGGAAGCCGACAGCGGCGCGCCCTTGATGTCGATCGTCTCGAAGGCGTTGTCGATCTCGCGCAGGTCGTCCGGCGTCAGCACAAGGTCGGCGGCCGGCAGGTTGTCATCGAGGTGCTCGATCCTTGTACCGCCGGGGATCGGCACCATCCAAGGCTTCTGCGCGAGCAGCCACGCCAGCGCAACCTGAGCCGGCGTGCTGTTTTTGCGGGCGGCCAGGTCCTTCAGAAAGTCGACGACCTTGAAGTTGGCCTCCATGGCTTCGGGCGTGAAGCGCGGGAAATCCTTGCGCAGGTCGTTGGCATCGTCAAACTTCATGCCTCGCGTGATCTTGCCGGTCAGGAAACCCTGGCCGAGCGGGCCCCATGCAACGAGGCCAATGCCCAGCTCCTCGCAGAGAGAGAACTTCGTCTGCTCAGGCTCGCGCATCCAGAGTGAGTAATGGTCCTGAATGGCCGTCACCGGCTGCACCGCGTGTGCCAGGCGGATGTTTGCCGCGCTTGCCTCCGACAAGCCGAAGTGCAGGACCTTTCCTTCGGCGATGAGATCTTTGACAGCACCAGCAACGTCCTCCATCGGCACGTTCGGGTCAACGCGGTGCTGATAAAGGAGGTCGATATGATCGGTGCGCAGGCGTTTAAGGGAAGCATCGACCACCGCGCGAATATGCGAGGGCCGGCTGTCGAGTCCGGTCAATTCGCCTTTCTCATTGATCGCGAAGCCGAACTTCGTGCACACCAGTACCTGGTCCCGGACCGGCTGCAACGCCTCTCCGACCAGATCTTCGTTGATGAAGGGGCCATAGCCTTCGGCTGTGTCGAACAGCGTGACACCGCGATCTACGGCCGAGCGGATGACCTGCAGCGCTTCACTGCGCTCCGTTGCGGGCCCGAGTCCGAAGCTCAGGCCCATGCACCCGAGGCCGATAGCAGAGACTTCCAGCCCGTTCTTTCCGAGAATACGCTTCTTCATGACCCAACTCCTTGATCGCTTACGGTCACGCCGGCCAGGTACTGCTCGTCTGTGACCTTTTCCATCCAGTCGACCGGGCTGCCGTTAAGCTTTTCAGCGATAGCGATGTGCGTCATCGCCGTGATAGCAGTCGCGCCGTGCCAGTGCTTTTCGCCGGGTGCGATCCAGACGATGTCGCCAGGCCGGATCTCCTGAACTGCGCCGTCCTCGTGCTGCACCAAACCGAGGCCTGCGGTCACGATCAGCGTCTGACCGAGCGGATGTGTATGCCAGGCAGTCCGCGCGCCCGGTTCGAACGTCACCGTCGCGCCGCCAATCCGGGCCGGCTGCTCGCCTGCGAATGGTGCATCGACTCGCACTGTTCCCGTGAAGTACTCCGCGGGCCCTTTCGCCGAAGGCTGCGAGCCGCTTCTTGTGATTTCCATGGACGCTCCTTGGTTTGGTATCTCGACCTTCAATTTAGCAACGCGTCTTCCCGCGATAAAGAGCTAGAATCCGCATGATGCTAGAAGGCAGGCTTATAAATGGCGCGTTCCGACCTCTCCGATATCACCGCGTTTTTGGCCGTCGCACGTGATGGCAGCTTCACAAAGGCGGCCGCGAAGCTCGGCGTTTCGCAGTCTGCGCTAAGTCAGACTGTGCGCAATCTGGAAGCCCGGCTCGGGCTGCGGCTTCTGACTAGAACCACCCGCAATATTTCGCCGACGCAAGCCGGCGAACGGCTGATCCAGTCGGTCGGCCCCCGCCTGGATGAGATCGAGGCCGAGCTGAGTGCGCTTACCGCTCTGCGTGACACGCCGGCGGGCACGGTGCGCATCGCCGCTGGAGAACACGCGGCAGAACTGCTGCTGTGGCCGGTAATCGAACGGCTTCTGCCTGACTATCCGGACATCACGATCGAAATCGTTGTCGACAACGGACTCACGGACATCGTTGAACAACGGCTCGATGCAGGTGTGCGGCTTGGCGAGCAGGTCGCCAAGGATATGGTCGCCGTTCGCATCGGCCCCGATGTGAGCATGGCCGTGGTCGGCACGCCGGAGTATTTCGCGAGGCACTCGAAGCCGAAGACGCCGCAGGACCTGACGGCACATAACTGCATCAACATCCGGCTGCCAACGGCCGGTGGCATTTACGCGTGGGAGTTCAGGAAGGGAGGACGCGAACTGAACGTGCGCGTCGAAGGGCAACTCGTGTTCAATACGGCGACGATGGCCGTCAAGGCCGCACTTGCTGGCGTCGGCCTCGCCTTCGTTCCCGAACAACGGGTGCAGTCGCAACTCGCGAGCGGGGAGCTGCTGCGCGTGCTGTCCGACTGGTGTCCGTCGTTTTCCGGCTTTCACCTGTACTATCCGAGCCGCCGGCAACCGACTCCTGCGTTCGTTGTCGTTGCTCAAGCGCTGCGTCAAGGCGCGTAGGCTTCACGCATCAAATATAACGCGGTCGTCCAACAGCGCCTTGAGCGTCTGCTTTCAGAGGCCGGGCTGCCTGCCGGATGTCGAATAGTTGATGGGAGCGAATGACGGTTCGTGGCCGGCAGCAGCAGTCCGCTCAATCGCGCCGCCGCCGGCAACTTAAGCGGAAGGAGCGTGAGGGACCCACTCTCCGTCACGACGGGCGAACACGCATGTCGTCAGTGCGTACCTTTTCTCAGGAAGGTCTCTGCTGGCCATCTCCTGCATGAATGACAGCGCGCCTTCCCATCCGGAAGCCGACACGAACAACAAATCGCGCGCGGGGACTACAGCGAGAATTTCGCCAGGCATCTGTTCCTCGACCTGCTCCCATAATGATTCCAAGAGCAGCAAGGTCGCCTCAAAATTCCCTCCGGCGGTAACCATGTAGCGAGGCGCCTCGCCATGAAACTCAATCTCGGGTAACCGCATAGGCAAATTGCGAAGAGCGAGTGAATGCAACTCTTCCTCTGAAATCGAGGCATCCCTAAGTTCTCGATAGGTAACGAAACGAAAGTGAGTTGGCAAGTCGATTGCGTACATGACAATCAAGTCTGCGGCAAACGGTCGCATGACAGGCGATTCGTCGCGAGCGAGGGTCAAGACTACGGCAGAAGGGTCGGCCGGTTCCATCACCTTGAGGATAGGGACTAGCAGGCTAAGGTCCAGGCCACCTGCTGCTGCTGAGACTCCCGCCGACGTCTCCGTGCCGGTGTTCGTTGTCGCCTGTGTTTTTCGCTTTCTAGGCAGACCAAACATTTGAATTTCTTGATAGTTGTTTATAGACGCCTTCAGCAGATGCGCATTGTAGTGCGCCTGTATCGAGTATGCATACAAACCGGCGTGGGATCTCCATTGACTGAAACTCAGCCGGTCTCGGTCGGCTACCCATCGCCAAGCCGCGGCCGTCTCTGACCGACGCGAAGCAGACTGTCGAGGTTCTCTTTGCTGCGGCAGGCCAACGCCGGTGCGTGGCACTGCAAGGCGGCTACAGACATTCGTACTTGCCCTCGGCATCAACATATAGGACGCTGACCACGTACCACCGCCCATCAATCCTTTTCAGGTGATACTCGTAGTCATCCGTCATCGTTAGTGAGCCTGTGACCCTTGTGTGACGGGTCCTCACCAAGGACGCCTCACCTGCGGAATCGGCGCTGACGATTTCCTCTTGCGTACTGCTGTGCGCGGACCTGCTCCCAAATGAGATGGGCTGGTGATTACAGCCGGGCGGACAATACTTTCTCATCAGTACCTTGTTCGCTGATTCCGCTGCGGCCATGCCAAGAGCAGCATCACGCTCATCCGTCGCAGTGGCATACTGATTCCAGGTCTCGTAATCCGAGATGAAAGCGCGGATCATTTCTGTCGGTTCAGCTTTTACAACCGCAGATGCATCCAGATGAAAAGCGGGAACTTCCTCGGACTGCAAATGTACGCCCGGAATGGGTGCCTGCCGCGCCGCCTTGCCCCAGATCGCAATGGTCCCTTCGAAGTGGCCAGGATCCGTTGCCGCAATGCATATTCGCGACGGAATGACGCTCTTTTCTTCGTACTCGGGACTCGCGCTGTATTGGCGCACGTTCCCGTTCCTTGCCATCGGCATGATCGTATCGTGATCCAGCCGTTGTTTCAGCTGGGCCGAAAATGGCGGGATGTAGACAATGTTTGGGGGAACATCCTCGCCACCGAATTCAGCAGGTAACAGGAACAGCTTCTACAACTTGCCACGCCTGTAGAGCGCATCGTGCCTTCTCTCGCGAGTCAATGTGCCGATAGTCCGGACCGCTGGCCGGCAAACCTTTTCGCTTGAACCAGCCGAACATCCTTTCAAACTCCCGAAAGAAACCGAACAGGACGTACGCTAGGGCAGGAGGACTTCAAAAACCACCAGTGACCTCATGGAACATGCCGCGTAGGCCAGGCGCATATGAGAGTGGCGTTTCCACAAAGAGATTGACGATCTTCCTTGAGGTAACGTAACCGAGATAAGCGAAGACGCTTTGCCCCGGGTGGTGCCCTCATAGTGGGAGGAATTCACTTGGAAAACAAAACCAGGGCGGTAGCTCATCTTCGCGCAGCGGGTCAATCATAGCAAGTCTCAGTCATTTGCCGGCACTCGGAAGTTTAACCTGTGGTTCAGTGATGCATGGGCTAAGACGAATTCCATGAGGTGTCTAGTAACTTCAAACGAGCACTTGTGGACCGAGACGGTCATGTCGCGCCATTCGCTCTGTCAGCCAGTCACAGCAGGGAAACTCTGGGAAGGCTCTTCCTTGCCAGTGTCGGACCAAAATCGCCATGTTCCCGTCTCGTTGCCGCCAACGAAGTAGCCCTCGGCCGCCGGTACACCGTTCGGATGAAAATCTCGCCAGAGCCCTTCTTCTTTCCCTTTGACATACGTACCCTCAGAGAGAATCGAGCCATTCTCTCCATAGTGAACAAAAAGTCCATTGCGAAGCCATTTGCTTCCATCCGGCGCGATCACGCGCGCGTAGCGATAGCGCACGCGTCCCGAGTCGTAGAGAATCTCAGCAATATCAAGCTTCGAGGAGGCGTTCATCAGTCGCTCGTTCGTCGGTGGATATACGTATTCTAGCCTTCGCCACAGAAGGTGCTTCAATAACCGCTCATGGCTATGGCTTCAACTGGTCAACGCGACGGCCAGATAGTCCAACATCTCCCTGGTGAGACTCCAGGCGCGTATCAGCTGGCGGAGATCCGTCATAAACGTGGGTCCGCTAGCTATGCCGCGTCCGGGAGGCGGATGCCCGTTCCCGCCTCAGGACCCACGAAAGAACTTCTCGACGTCCTGTAAGCGCCCGTCGCGATCTGCCGTGCTATATAGCGTTGTTGTCGCGATGGAGGTGTGTCCCAGGTAGCCTTGCATGACGTTGAGGGCCATGCCGGCGGCGAGACCGTGTGAGCCGAATGCATGCCGGAAGGCATGCGGGTGAATCCGGCCCATGTCTGCCAATAGTGCCTTCGGAGAGCGCGTATCCGAGGCGGGTCTGGCAGAGCTACACGCAAGCCATGCACGGATCAAAGTCGACTTACGGTCAATCGACCGGTTTGATACGTCGAAAGGCGCCCAGGAGCGCCAGGTCATAGGTGATTTTGAGCAGGCCGCAGGCGACCAGCGGTGCACCGACCCAGCCCAAGGCCAACAGCGCGCCTGCTAGGGTCGGGCCGAGTGCGGAAGCCAGGCTTCTGGGGACCGCGGTCAGGCTTGCGGCCGCCGGTCGCTCCGGCGGCGTGACCACCGCCATCACATAGGCAGTCCGGGTCGGTACGTCCATCTGGGACAGCGCGCTGCGCACGAGCAACAAGGCCAGGGCCGCCACCAGGGAGGGGGAGAAGGCGGCCGCGATCAGGCAGAGGCTGGATGGAATATGGGTAAACACCATCGTGTTCAGCAAGCCGAACTTGCGGGACAGCGGCACGGCAACGAGTTGGGAGCCGGCCGTGAGCATCCCCGCCCAGAAAAAGAACTGGCCAGCGGCGCCAAGGGAAAGACCGAAGCGCTGCATCAACCACAGTGCCAGCAGCGAGTTCACCACCAGCCCGCCGGCAAAGGCGTCGACGCTAAAGAGCAGTGCAAGGCGGGTAATGATCCGGCGAGACGGGCCAAGCGGTACTCGCACCGATGTCGCGTGCGGGTGTGGCTCGGGGATGCGCGCATAGAGGAACCAGAGTGCGACACCCGTCAATGCATAGATCATGAACATCACGCGCATGGCGCTGAGGAACGATATCCCCAACTGCGGGGCAAGCCAGCCCGGCAGCGCTGCCGCCAGCGCGCCGATGGCGGCGGAGAAGGCGCCAGTCAGGCTATAGCGGGCGAATAGCGCAGTGCGAGCATCAGAGGTCGACGAGTCGGCGAGACGAGCCTGCTCCAGCGGCAGGAAAACACTAACGTCACCGGAACTCGGGTTGAGCGTGCCGACGAATGCGACGAGCAACAGTGGCCATAGGGAGGACAGTCCGGCGAAGCCGATGCCGGTTGCGACCATCAATGCAGCCGCCAACACCAGCAGGCGGCGCTGTGGGTAGCGATGGCCGAGGACGCCTACCAGTATCGTCGCCAGTGCTGAGCCGATCAGGGTCGCACTGCTGATCAACCCCACCGCCAGTTGCGCGAAACCGAGCCCCAGCAGGTATGCTGGCAGCAGGACGGCGATGAACCCGTCACAGAAGCCGCGTAACGCGCGGCCGACGAGAAGCGGCAACGCGCCTGCGTGAACGCCTGCCGGCAACACCTGGCGTGCAAGCCAGCCTCGACTGTTGGGTGCAACTGGGTCTTTAAGGGTATGCATCGCGAAGGTGCCGTCTGTGTGATGTGTCATAGCCGGCCGTACTGAAGTGGATCCGGTCAATTCAGGTGGGTTCTCGAGCAATAAATTGCATGAGGGTCTCCCGATCGGCAGCTTGAGCCGTTCTCCTGTGGCCAACTCGCGTCAATTATCTTCGTCATTATCATCGTCGGCACGGGCGGCGAACTGTTTGCCGTCTTCGCCAATGAGAACGGTTTGATTCTCGCTGCCGGTGCCGAGCGTAATCTCATAGCGGATCTTGCCGTTTGCTGTCTGCTTCTCGATCTCGCCGACCGTACGGCCCTGCGCTTGCTTCTCGATTGCCGCTTTGACCGGAGCAGGTACTTGCGCAATATCAATGGGCTGGTGACTGCGCTCACCGAATAGCTCTTCCTTGTTGTCACTTCGTGCTGGCGTTTCCGAATGAGACGGTGTCGAACAAGGTCACGCTATCCGCCTTGGTCCATACGCCGACCCGGCCGGCGCCGCCGATGTGATCGTCCGCGACATCGATATAGCGCTTGCCGTCCAGCGCCACCTGGATGCGGTTGCCCACGAAGTCCACGTGCAGCGTATGCCAGACCCGGGCGGCGACAGGGGCTTCCTGGTACTGGATCGTGTGTCGGCGGCCCCCCGTCGTGTAGTACAGCGAGACGTTGTTTTCCAGTGCGTTTGCCCGCGCGACATAGTAGTTATCGCCGTCCTTCCAACGCCAGACAACGCCGCCAGCTTGATCTTCGCGGCCTGAAACGGGCTTGAACTTCGCCTCCACGAAGCCATCGGCGATAGAGACGTCTTGCTTCACGCACCAGGGGAAATCTCCGGAGCCCGATTGCTTGAGCACGTTGGCGCCGTCCTGCGCGGTCGGGTCTGTCTCGACGGTCCATTTGGGCTTGCCGCGGCCGGTGACACCCGCCACCCATCCCGCCGGCAATGCACCTTGTTGGTCCTGGTTGAACATAAGCGTCTCTCCAGTTGCCGGCATGGCTGTCAGAAGCATCGATACCATGAGCAGGATCGGTTTCACGGAGCACCTCCTGGGCGATGCGGTAACGGAACGATTTACGCCGGCATCTTCGGCGGCCATTGATGCGTTTCCGCCTGGCAATGCTGGCACCAGGCATACAAGGCGTCATACATCACCATGCCGTGCCGGAGCATCTCGTGATCGTCGACGAATACTTGCGAGAGACCCAGCGAGATAGCGTAGAGCCCTGCGGATTGCGGGGTCAGGTCCAGCTTTGACGTGTCCGCGCCCCGCACAATGCCAGCGAGTTGTTGCAAGGCAGGATCGTTCAGATGGTACTTATCCAGGAACGCGTCGAAGCTGCACAGTTCGCCGACATGCGATAGCTCGACGCCGGGGATGTCGTAGGGAACGGCACCCGTCTCGCCAGCGACTTTCACGACGTCGCCGGTGGGCGCGTACAAAAATTCTGGTCCCTTGTCGATAAAGCGGGCGATCAGCCAAGGACAGGCAATCCGGTCAATCTTCGGACGTTCGCGGGTAATCCATTTCATGGCTGACTCCTTACGGTTTGCCGATCGTGGGGTGATTGCCGGCGGCCCACTCCTCGATGCCGCCGGTGAGATACGCTGCTTGGAAGCCTGTGTCTTCTAGCCGGGCGGCACTGTCCTGGCTGACTTGATGACCGTGTACGCAATAGACGATCACCGGTCGGCCGGTGTCGAGCGCGGAGATCCAGCCGTCAATGTTGTCGGGATCGCGCCAGGAGGCGCCTGCGATCATTTGCGCGCTGGCATCAAAGGCCGGCTTGCGTCTGACGTCGACAATCTGAGGTGGGGCAGGACCTTGGATAGCTTCGGCAAGTTCGCGGGGAGAAATGGCTGTGGGCATGATCTGGTATTCGAATTATTTTTGGGCCACGGCGAAGCGCTCGGCTGCCTGGGCCCAATGGATGTTCTGCACGAAGGCATCCGCATAAGCCGCAGCTTTTGCGCCGAAGTCCCTGTGGTAAGAATGCTCATACATGTCAAGCGCCAGGATCGGGGTAGCCCCGGCGAGGGTATGTGCGTGATCTGGCGCCCACTGGTTGACGAGCCGCTTGTCGCGCGGCGAGTAGTTCAGCAGCACCCATCCCGAGCCGCCGCCTAGCGCTTTGCCCATTGCGGTGAATCATGATGGATTCCTTGTTCGTGCGGCTCATGCGTGGAGGAGTGGGTAGGCGACCAGGCCGATTAGTGCAGCGCCGACGACGATGACTGGTTCAGGCAGCTTCTTGAATTTCCAAAGCAACGCGACGGTAACAAGCGCAAGCAAGACCGTGGGCAGATCGATAATTGAGCGTTTGGCCAGGACGATCACGGCGCCCGTGATGGCCCCAACAGCTGCCGCCGTCACGCCATCGACGAAGGCGATGATGCCGGGGCGCTTCCCGTACTTCTTGAAGTAGGGTGCCGGGATCACGGTGAACAGGTAGCAAGGCAGGAAGGTGCCCAGCGCGGCCACGGACGCCCCTGGCAGGCCGGCAACCAGATAGCCGATGAACCCGACCGTGATCACCACGGGGCCCGGCGTGATCATGGCCACTGCCACTGCGTCGACGAACTGCTTGTCGTTCAACCAATGGTGCTCGGTCACTACGCCGCCGTACAGGAACGGCACGATGGCAAGTCCGGACCCGAAGACGAAGGCGCCGGCCTTGGCGAAGAACACGCCGATTTGCGTCAGCAGCGGCCAGTCCACGGTGCTGACGATCCCGCCCACCGAGGGCATTTGCGTCGCCGCGAAGGCATTGAGGCCGCCTTGTCGCAGCCACTTCGGTGGCGCGCGCCAAAACCACACCACGATGCCGGCCGCCAGGAACAGCCAGGCGATCTCGGATTCGGTCACCACGGTCACTGTTGCCAACACCAGGTAGATCACCCACAGCAGCTTGTCCTTGCCCACGCTCTTGTTCGTGAGCTTGTAGGCGCTGATGGCAATGATCCCGATGACCGCGGCACCGACCCCATAGAACACCGACTGCATCCAGGTTAGCCCGCCAAATCGCACGTAGGCCCAACCCAGCGCCACCACCATCAGGAACGACGGGATGACGAACGCAATGCCGACCAAGGTCGCTCCGACGAGGCGATAGTGCACATAGCCGAAATAGATGGCGAGCTGCGCGGCCAGCGGACCGGGAGCCAACTGCGCCAGCGCTAGGCCTTCCTTGTAGTCGGCATCGTTGATCCACTTGCGCGTATCCACCAGGTCCCGGTGCATGTAACCTGCGAGGGCCACGGGGCCGCCGAAGCCCAGCGTACCCAGGCGCAACATATAGAGCACAAGTTGCCAGAGCGTATAGCTCGGCCGTTCGGCCGCCGGGGCCTGCGGAATTTCGGTTTGCTGCAGGTTGCTCATTGATCCTCCTTGAGATGGGTTCGGTGACGGCTAGCGTTTCCGGTTATTCAAAAAGTGGGCATGCAGGGAATCCAGCACCAAGCCGATTTCGGCCAGCAGCGCATCGTCGTCGGCTAGCCGCTCGCGGGCGCCGGCCAGAATCGCCTCGAACCCGCTCGCTTCGGGGACGGTCGGGCCGCCGACATCCAACGCGTGGACCATTCCCGCCAGACGCTGCAATCCAGGGTTCGCGTCAAGGCCAAAGCTCGCTAGCAGCACTTCGAAGGACACCTTCTCGCCGACGTGGGTGAAGGTCGCCCCGTCGTAGTCAAAGCCCAACGCGTCTGCGGGGCAATCGCTGGGGCTTTCGAGCCACAGGAATCGGGCGTGGGGGTCAATAAAGCGCTGGATCAGCCAGGCGCAAGTCACCCGGTCGACCCAAAGATGGCGGCGGGTGGCCCATAGCCGTCCCTGATACTGCGCGGGGTCGCGCCGGGCGATTGCCCCGGAAGCGGGATGCGGTTCTCCCGGCGACAGGATCGTTTCAACGGCGCCCGTGAAATCTCGCCACTGCGCTTCAGCACGCAAGGACGCCTCGTTGGGAAAGAAGTCGACCTTGCGGATCGCTTCAAAAATGCGTCCAAGCCGTCGCAACAAGCGGTTGAGTTCGGCCTCACTTAGTCCGGAAAGGGTCTGGCGGGCTTCCGAGACAGATGCAAGGAGTTCGGCGTATTCGCTCGCTCGGTCGAACAGTGCGCGATATGCGGCAGCGTCGTCATCCTGATGGGGATGCACCGTCAACAGCCAGGCTTGGCCGTCCTGCTGCTGCGTCTCGTCGGCCAGCTCGCGGAACTGTTCCACCTGTTCGGCGCGGGCAGGCAGCAGATAGGCTCCGTCGCGCAAGGCGGCTCCGCCTAACGCCTTGAGGGTGCGCCAAATCCGCATGCGTGCAGTCGCGCCCGATGTGGGAAGGCTGACAATCAGCAGGATCCAGGAGTCTTGGGGTGTGGTCATGGAAGGCAGCATAGGGAGACATCGCACAGGTTTCAATGATGTAGAGATCATTACAAAAGTTCGTGCGATTATGGGATTTCGTCCCAATTGCGATCTCGCGTAGCTAGATCTAGTAAATGCTGCATCACAGCATTTCCACTAAAGGCGGACACCCGGCGTACGACAAGTGCACTGAAGGGCGAGTGTTTGCACCACGCGATTGGACGGCCAGCCGACGGCATTCCGCATGAACACGCACCTCGGACCGCACCGCGCGAGGTCGGGGTTCGGTTGCGGTACAGACAGCCGCCAACAAGAAGTGCAACCGCGCCATGCCACTTGACCAGGCACGGGCCACCATGGCAGCTGGAGTTCAGAGTTAAGCGAGCAAAGATTCCGTTGAGTGAGCGAAACCCGTCCTTGGTGAGGGTTCTTTTGCGCCCCCATTCATGCCGATAACTATTCTTGAACTAAACCGCTGACGCGGTAGGGTTGGCCAGCCTTAGCGGAGCGCCGCCGGTCGGGTTACGTGGTCATTGCCGGCACTGCCAGATCGTCTCGCAACGGGCCAGCAGAAAGCTCGGAGAGTCGCTGCTCGGCGTGATGCTGGACGATGGCCAAGGTTTCGATACGGAGAGGTTCGGAACGACGGATACATCCGAATCCCCTATCGGGCGTGGCTCATAGCTCCGAAACCCTGTCCATTTCGCCGGTTGGAAAGATGGGGGACGATGTGCTCATCAGTCGATCTTACTTACTTGGCTCGGTACCGAATACCGGGGATGCTGCGTGGGATCTGCAGCGGCCCCGTGGACATTTAGCAGGCTAGGTCGCTGTCGAGCCAGATGGCTCTAATCGACCCCGAAGAACCGTCCAGCCTCCGGCAGCAGGAGTGGCGGCTATCAGAGTGAGGATTCAACCGGTCGTTCGGGTCTGGTTCATCGCGAAGACCGCTTCCGAAGTGCAGCCGCCATTGCGGCTCTTTATTTTCGGCTCGGCGCGGTAGAACAGGTCCAGAAGCGATCGGGGTGAGTCGGTGAATGCTCAGGCAGCCATTGCGACTGCCTTAGTCGTTCGGCTAGTGGTCTGGCCCGTTCGGCATGCGGGACTGCGGCAACACACGGCGCGGGAAACGCACCCGATACCCACAGAGCGGCGCGTGGTCAGGCAAGAGTCAGGGCCGTACCACTTGTGCCACCCCGCGTCGTCTCAGTTCGAAGCGATCCCGGCCTGTCGGACCACCTCGCGCCAGCGTGGGACCTCCTGGCGGATCGCCGCAGTCATCGCTTCCGGGGTGCCAGGCTCGATCTCCTTACCTACCTGCTCGTAGCTGCTGCGAATGTCGGCGGACTCCATGACCGCGGCCAGTTCCTTGTTCAGCCGGTTGACAATGGGCGTGGGCAAGTCCCGCGGCGCCACCACGCCGATCCAGACCGCGTCAAAGCCCTGCCAGCCGAGATGGCGGTGCGTCGGTATAAGCCGGCCTGGATTCGAGGACTTCCTGGAAACCAAAGTCATAAACGGAGCTTGACGCGGTAATCCGTGGAGTCTCGACATCTGCGGAAGAGGCAATTCCGGGCGTACTCGCGTGACGCCCGGCTCTCGACGCGAGGCCCGTTAGGCGTCGCGTTTTACGGCGGTCAGGCAGTTTCTTCTTCTTCCCGTGCGGCCATCCAATTCAGCAAAACGGTCCTGCCCCACTGAATGTCGTCGCGTATAGCGCCCGATGCCATCTTCGCGTCGTGCTTCGTCAGTCCTTCTAGCACACGGTAGTGCGGATGCTCGTCCAGGCTTTCCCGGCTGGCTTGCAGTTCAGTGTGAAAGACGTGTAGCAGGGGGCCCATGCGTACCCACATGCTCTCGACGACCGAAAACAGGTTCGGCAGATGCGAGGCCGCCAGCAGTTCGAAATGGAATTTGCGGTTCTGGCTTGCTGCTTCGCGCGGGCTGGTTGCCACCGCCTTGATGAACGCTTCATGCGTCTTGCGTAGCCGGGCGATTTCCTGCGGCGTCACCCGAAGTGCGGCCGCTTCCGCGGCAGCGCCTTCGAGGAGGGTGCGCATCAACTGGATCTCGGACACCGTATCCGCATCGAGTTCGGGCACCGTGATTGATATTGCCGCTGTCATCGTCAGGGCTTGTTCGCTGACGAGCCGGAAGATTGCCTCACGCACTGGCGTGCTGCTCGTTCCCAGCGATTGGGCCAGTTCCGCCACGCGCAATCGTTCGCCCGGAACGTACTTGCCACTCATCAGTGCGGAGCGGATCTGGTCATAGACGCGTGAAGACAGATTGCTCTTCTCCACGCGCGCTAGTTCTCTCGTGACGTCTTGCCTCGATAGGGGATGTTTAAGGACACATCATATGTCATACGCAATGCCCATCTACACGTCATCCCGGAATCTATCCCATACGGCCGGCTGGCCAGGAAGGCAATTGCCGGTTCCAGGCCGAGTGGCTTACTGGTGGCAACGAGACTCCAACACACCGCAGCCGTGCCCACCTCGGGGGTGGGCACGGCCTCGGCGACGCTACGGAGCGGCGGTCAGAGCCGGATCAGCTGCTTGCCTTGGGCATCCCCTGCCTTGAGGGCAGCCAGTGCCGCGGGCAGCGCAGCGAAATCGTACATGGTGGTCTCCGGCAACTGCAGATTGCCGCCGCGAAGCTGCTCGAACAGCCTGAGGCCGGCGCCCCGCCACTCTTGCCAGTCCTGTGCGGCTGCGAAGGCATGGGCGCTGTTGAGCGCTACCTCATGAAGCGAGATCGCACTAGTGAAGGCGGGCAGTGGCGCCTGCTCCTGGCGGTCCTGGATGCAGACCAGATGCCCGTTGTAGCCGAGTCGAGCGGCCAGCGAGCGGGCATGGTCGCCGCTGACCGTATCGAATGCGGCGTACAGCCTGCGCGTGCCGAGCACGGCCTGTAGCCGGTCGAGCCAGCCCAGCTCGCGGTAGTCAAAGGCGCCGGCCACGCCAAGGGCAATGAGCCGGGCGTGATGCCTCGTCGAGGCAGCGGCCCAGACCCGCCAGCCGCGCGCGAGCGCCAACTGGACGAGGATCAAGCCAACGCTGCCGCCCGCGCCGCTCACCAGCACGTCGCGCGCCGGCGCGTCGGGCACTTTTTGCAGCGCTTGCCAGGCGGTCAGCCCAGGACAGGGCAGGCTAGCGGCGAGTTCGTCGCTCACGTTTTCGGGCACCGGCAACAGGCATTCGGCGCGCAGGCAGGTGTATTCGGCAAAGCTGCCGTCGCGCGCCAGGTCCTGGTGGTAGGCAAAGCGGGCTCCGACAGGCAGCCGCACGCCGTCTCCCAGCGCTGCGATGCTGCCGAGGCCGTCGACGCCGGGTACGTGGCCTGGGCGCCACGCTGCGTGGCCCCATTCGATCATCTTCCAGTCCACCGGATTCAGGGCGATGATGCGGTTTGCCAGCAGTACTTCGCCAGCCCCGGGCAACTGCATCGCCTTGCGCTGCAGCTTCAAGGCCGAGGGCTCGCCTGTCTCGGACCAGGTCCAGGCAAGGTATTCGCGCGGGGAGGACTGGCGATCGTCGGTAGGTTGATGCATCTGGGGTTCCTCAGGCGGTTTCTGGCTGAGCATTGGCGATGCGCGCGTCGTCGTGAAAGTGCGGCAGTACGTGCGCCGCGATTTCCTCCATGACTTCCTGCACCGGCCGGTGGCTGCGGCGGAAGTGCAGGCCGATATGTCCGGCGCCGGCTTCGCGCATGGCATGGAGCTCGGCAATCAGGCCGTTGCGGCCAACTGCCGCGCCAAAGCGCTGGCGTTGCAGCGGCGCGTTCGCATGGTCCAGCAAGTCAAGATGGAGAAAGCTGATGTAAGGCTTCGCGCCGGCCACGCTGCGCCAGAGCACGCTGCGGCGCGTGTGGTCTTCCGGCGTGCCGGGATAGGCAAGCCACCCGTCCATATGCTCACCTACCCAAGAGGGGGTCTGCTGGGCCAGTCCTGCTACCAACAGGGGCAATGGCTTATGAAGGAGCGGCAATACCTTGACGCCAGCGGGCAACTCGGCCGCGCCCACGTCGCGCAACAGTGCTACCTGGTTGCGGAAGGCCTCGCCGCGGTGTTCGAAGTCGCGGCCGAAGACCGGGTATTCGATGGGGCGATCGCCGCTGGCCACCCCGAGCAGTAGCCTGCCGTTGCTGAGATGATTTACTGTGGCGGAGGATTTCAGTGTCAGCACCGGTTCGCGCAGCGGCAGCACCACCGCGGCCGTGCCGAGCAGGATGCGCTCGGTCACGCCCGCCAGGTAGCCCAGGTAGCTGAAGGTTTCGAAGACCTGCGCGGCGTCCCCGAACTGCGGGTCATAGAGCGGTACGTCCCGCACCCACAGCGCGCGAAAACCGAGTTGATCTGCCAACCTGGCCAACTCGCCGTGCCGGGCCAGGTCCGGCTCTCCGGGCAGGCGGCCGGCCTGGCGGCGCGCAATGTCGCCGGCAGGCGACCAGTCATTGTCCAGCGGCAATTCGACGCCGACGCTGAAGCCTCCGGCGGTCAGTTTTTCCAATGCGGATGGCATGGCGATTCCTTGTGTGCCGGTCTATGCGGCGGCCTTGGTTTCGAGCGAGGCGGCGGTGTAGCGGGGGTAGTCTGTATAGCCGGCAGCAGCACCCCCGAAATACTTGGAGCGGTCGCCCACACTGAGCGGCAGCTTGTGCTGCAGGCGGTAGGGCAGATCCGGGTTGGCAACAAACGCGCGGCCGAAGCCGATCAGGTCCGCCCAGCCATTGGTCAGCGCTTGCTCGGCACGCGCCAGGGTGTAGTTGCCGGAATAGATCAGCGTGCCCGGATAGATGGCGCGCAACGCTTCCTTGAACGCCGCCGGCATCACCGGGGCATCTTCCCAGTCCGCCTCGGCGATATGAATATAGCCAACACCGATCTGCCCGAGCGCATGCGCAGCGGCAAGGTAGGTGGCTTCCGGCGTGTCGTCGACCGCGCCTTGCAGGGTGGTCAACGGCGCCAGCCGCACACCGATGCGTTCCTTTCCAACCACGTCGGTCACGGCCTGGGCCACTTCCTTGAGGAAGCGCAGCCGATTGGACAGCGAACCGCCATATTCGTCATCACGGGCATTGGCTTGCGAATCGATAAACTGGTTGATCAGGTAACCATTGGCGCCATGTAGTTCAACGCCGTCGAAGCCAGCCTCCAGCGCGTTTCGCGCGGCGCTGGCATAGTCCGCGACGATGCCCCGGATTTCGTCGACGGCAAGCGCACGCGGCGTGGAATGCTGGATCATCTCGCCGACGCCGGCTTGCGGGCCGCGTCCCTCTGGATCGACGAATACCTTGACGCCATCCGCGACCAGCGCCGATGACGAAACCGGCGCGGCATTGTCCGGCTGCAGTGACGTGTGCGAAACCCGGCCCACATGCCAGAGCTGCGCGAACATTCTGCCGCCGGCGGCATGCACCGTGTCGGTGACCTTGCGCCAGCCGCGCACCTGCTCCGTGCTGTAGATGCCGGGGGTCCAGGCATAGCCCTGGCCTTGCCTGCTGATCTGCGTGCCTTCGGAAATGATCAAGCCTGCGCTAGCGCGCTGGCTGTAGTACTCGGCCATGAGGTCGGTGGCGATGTCGCCGACGCCAGCCCGCGAGCGGGTCATAGGAGGCATGACGATGCGGTTGGGCATCTCGATGTTGCCGAGGCGGTAGGGAGTGAAAAGCATGGTTCTCTCGCACGTAGGAAGGGTTAGGTTGAAAGCCGCCACGAGGAGCCGGCCAGCATGAAGACCCTTGGGGTTGCTCCGGCCGCGTTGCCGGCAAGATGTGGCGATTATCGGGAGAACCCGGGTTCCGAAAAAACCCCGCCGCGGGCAAATGATTCTTGCGCCCAGGTCAAGGATATGTCGATGTGCGCCCTGCGCTGGAGAACAACGGAGCGCGGGAGAACGGCTAGGAAACTGGCGGCTTTGGATGCGCCTCCGCGGCAAGGGCCGCCGGGCATTGTTGCCTCGGATTTGGGATCAACTCTATCGAAATGTCCGTTTCACCGAGGAGGTAAAACGGTGGATCGCTTTCGACACGATGCGGACCATGAACATCATGGGCATGTATCGCTGGGTATCGAATCACCGTCGGGGAGAGTGGTAAGGCCGCGTCGACCACGGCACGTTTAGGGGCTGAGGCGCTGGTTCCTGGGCGTGTTGGCGATCGCGCCGGCGCTAGCCGCAGTGACCACGAGGACCGATCGCGAGCCGCTGGTGCGGTGCTAATCTGCCCGGTGAATAGATCGTTCGCTCATCGGCCAAAGTCGCCACTTCCAACCGGTAGCGTCCAGGACGACCCTCCAAATCACCCGGCCCCTAGGCGACCTTGCGGCAATTGCTGTCGCCACACGTCTTCCCTATTGTGGGGATGCCATCCGGAAGACTTCCGGCTCGGCGCGATGTACTATCAGTTCAAGGCAACGTGCCTCAGCCCTCACGAGGGTGGTGAGATCCCTAGCCACGATTCCGCTCATCAACTGCCTCAAGCAAGAAATCCAGGAACGTGCGCACCTTTGCCGACAGATTTCGGCTGCTGGGATAGACGGCCGAAACTGCCTGGGACGGTGGACGTACGTCCGCCAGTACCTCGACCAGGCGACCACTACGAAGATCATCATCAACCGTGAAATCGAGCAATTGCGCGATACCGGCATCGCTGAGTACGGCAGCCAGCGTGCCCAGCGGGTGATCAAAGGTCATGCTCGAGCGAATGGCGACTTCGCTTTTGGAATTCCCCTCTGCAGAAAAAGTCCAAGGCAGGACGCGTCCGCTATCGGGCATAAGCAACCCCAGGCAATTATGCTGGCGCAAATCATCGGGGCTGCGGGGGACATCATGCTGGCGCAGGTACGCTGGCGTGGCAACGACACGAAACTGTGCCTCATGCAAGCGGCGCACAACTAGCCGTGAGTCTGCTATCTGCCCCAGCCGGATAGCCATATCAAAGTCCTGTTTCACAAAATTAGCCAACGAATTGCTAAGAGAGACTTCGATCCTCACTTGCCCCATGTAGCGCTCGACGTACCGCGGGATCAGTGGGATGACGCGCTTGATGCCGTAACTGTAAGGCAGGCTTATGCGCAGCACTCCGCGAGGCCTGCTATGGCAGGTAAGCGCCTGCTCTACCTCTTGGATGCTTTCCAGCGCCTGGTGGCAGGTCTTGTAGTAAGCAAGTCCGTCGTCCGTCAGGCGGATGGCGCGGGTTGTGCGCTGAAACAGCTTGAGCCCCAACCTGTTCTCCAAGCGCCGCACAGCCTTACTAATCGCGGACGGTGTGGTCCCCAGGGAGGCCGCCGCCGCGGTGAAACTCTGCGCTTTCGCCGCGGCGCAGAACAGTTCCACTGTATTCAGTCTGCTTGTGCCCAGATCTTTCATGACGTGTGTCCCCGAAAGGAAGTATCGCGGCATCATCCCTTGCCGCGCGGAGCTTGGCCAACGTGATATGGCCGACTCGCAATGCTGCATGTTCAAGAATTTGTGCCGCCGTGGCACAAATGAAATGCCGCCAGATGACTTCTTGTTAGTAGGGACTACTCGTAGAGTATGAAGTCATCAGGATCGTAACTATATGGAGTCTAGGGATGAACAGAATCCAATTTTTTCCTGCGTCACCGAGACTGCACTTGGGCGTAATCGTAGGGCGCGCACTGCTGGGCGCGCTGTTTGTCGTATCTGGCTTGTTGAAAATCGGACATTTTGCCAGCGTTTCGGCAATGCTCACAACCTTAGGGCTGCCATTCGTGCAGTGCGTCACCGTCCTTGTCATCATCGTCGAAGTTGGTGTAGGGCTGGCATTGGCGCTAGGTTGGAAAACGCGGTTGGCCGCTGCGGTACTGGCGCTGTTTGTGGTTCCGGCCACGCTTACCTTCCATAGCTTCTGGCTCGCTGACTCTGCCAACTACAGTAACCAGCTGAATCATTTCCTCAAGAATAGCGCCCTGTTCGGCGCATTGCTGATGCTCGCATGCACCGATGCAATCCCACGCCTCAGCCGGGCTGCCGACTAGGCAAAGTCGAGAGTCCGTGGCGAACCTTCGGTCAGGATCTGAGTCGGGTTGCCATCAATATCCAACAATGCCCCAACAGGAGGCACCTGCGATGTTTAAACCGCAGCCCACTATAGACGTTTCAGCGGTCGTGGACACAAGCCGCCTCAGCACCTTTCAGATCTGGATCCTGGTGCTGACTGGCCTGACAGTCATCATCGATGGGTTCGACGTGCAATCCATGGGCTTCGTCGCGCCCGCCATCATCCAGGCCTGGGGTGTGGACAAGGCTGCGCTCGGCCCGGTATTCGGCGCCGGCTTGCTGGGCATGCTTCTGGGTTCGCTGGCCTTCAGTGTCGTTGCCGACAAGGTGGGGCGCCGCCCGGTCTTGATCTGGGCTACGCTTGCCTTTGCGCTGTGCATGCTCGCCACTTCTCAGGCGACCACCATTACGCAACTGCTGGGGCTGAGGTTTGCTACGGGCGTGGGCCTGGGCGCCATCATGCCCAACGCCATGGCGCTGGCGAGCGAGTTCAGCCCCAAGCGCAAGCGCGTGACGCTGATGATGCTGGTGTCTTGCGGTTTCACTGTCGGTGCGGTGCTGGGTGGTCTGATCTCGGCCGTGCTCATTCCGGCCTGGGGCTGGCAGTCCGTTTTCATCGTGGGTGGCATGGTGCCGATGGTGCTTGCGATCTTGATGTTTCTGCAGATGCCTGAGTCCATGCAGTTCTTGGTGGTGCGCAGCGTGCGGCTCGATCGGGTAGCGGCGTGCCTGCGCCGCATCGACCCGTCCCTGGCGGTCACGCCGGATACGCGCTTGGTCGTGCACGACGCTCGCCAGGGTGGCGTACCCGTGCTGGAGCTGTTTCGCGGCGGCCGCGCCAGGACGACCTTGCTCCTTTGGGCAGTCAATTTCATGAACCTGCTCAATCTATACTTTCTCTCCAACTGGCTACCCACGATCGTCAAGAGCGCCGGGCTCCCGACTTCGACGGCGGTGCTGGTAGGCACGACGCTGCAGATAGGTGGGGTGGTCGGAACGCTAGCGATGGGGCCGGCGATTGACCGCATCGGCTTCTTCAAAGTACTCGTGCCGGCCTTCCTGTTGGCAGCGGTCACAATTGCAACTATCGGTCAGTCTGGTCTACCGCCGGCATTGCTGTTTCTCGTTGTCGGCATCACTGGGATCTGCATCATTGGCGGTCAGCCTGCGGTAAATGCCCTGGCTGCCACTTACTATCCGACCTCGTTGCGTTCCACTGGCGTGGGCTGGAGCCTGGGAGTGGGACGAGTTGGCTCCATTGTGGGGCCGGTGGTCGGAGGCGAACTGATCCGGCTGAACTGGTCTAATGCCGACCTATTCCTCGCTGTGGCTGTGCCGGCCGTGATCTCCGCGCTGATGCTGTTGCTGATGGCGAGGCGTCCCCACTTGGCGATCAACGCAAGCGCGGCGCAATGACGGCGTTGTGTAGGCAGCCCGTGCAGTCTTCCAACGAGCGATTGCCGTACGGTCGCGCACCTGCTATTGATGCTCGGCTCATGCTGCTGTCCGGGCCAACTCCCGGCTGGCGTTCTTTGACGGCCCCTCCAGCGAATCCGGCACCTGCGATCCGCGACAGAGGGAAACCATCTACCCCGGAGGTGTCAAAAAGCCAGGTGAATGACTGCTCGCTGCTGACCAGAGTGACGGTTTCGCCGAGTGCGACAATGATACAGGGAGGGTTGGCATCCAGGCGGACGAAGCGGTCAGCCGATTCGCTGGAAGCAGCTCCTCCTGGGGGATTGAGTGGATCAGCCCAAACCGGGAAGAGGAGATATAGCCGAAGGGGAAATGCGAAAGCCAGGGCGGCGATCTTCGACATGAGGAACTCCAGTGGAATCGCTACTTGAGCAGAAATGGTGCGGTGTATCGAGAACCATAGATCACTGGACTCAACGCCACGCTGTCGCCAGCCTTACGGAATTGTCATTCAGCATGCATATGATTTCGGTTAAAAATGACGTCCGGAACTGGGTTTCCTGCTCAAGGGACATCAAATGAAAATTCTGATCGTCGAAGACGAGGCCAAGACAGCAGACTACTTGCGCATAGGTTTGACCGAGAGCGGATGTGTGGTCGATGTGGCAAGCAATGGCATCGATGGGAGACATCTGGCTGTACAGAACGACTACGACGCGATTGTGCTTGATGTCATGCTGCCCGGTATCGATGGATTTGCCGTACTGGAAGCGCTCAGGGCCAGCCGACAGACACCTGTGATCATGCTGACCGCCCGTGACAGGATCGAAGACCGCGTGAAAGGTCTGCAGGCGGGCGCTGATGACTACTTAATCAAACCCTTCTCATTCCTCGAACTGCAGGCACGATTGCATGTGTTGATCCGACGCGGAAAGCCGCAGGAAATGGTGCATCTTCAAATTGCCGACCTCCACGTGGATATGTTGGCACGCAAGGCTTATCGCGGCAATGTGAGGCTGGAGCTGACCGCCAAGGAGTTCAATCTGTTGACCACGCTGGCGAGGCGTAAGGGAAAAATACTGTCAAAGACGGAGCTGGCGGAACTCGTGTGGGATATGAACTTCGACAGCAACACCAACGTGGTCGAAGTTGCGATCAAGCGGCTGCGGGACAAGATCGATGGGCCGTATGATAACAAGCTGCTACACACCATTCGTGGTATGGGCTACGTTCTAGAGTCCCGGATCAATGATGTGACGCAATGATACGCTCGATTGCATTCCGGCTCTCGTTACTATTCGGGCTGGTCGGCCTTTTAGTGTTCGCGCTTTCAGGCATCGCACTATATCAAGGACTCCGTCATACGCTCGATCAGCAATTGGACAACGACCTGCGCGCGAAACTGGAGGTGGTCCAGAACCTCGTGGAGAAGGTGCCGTCGGTCGAGCGGTGGGGTGAGTTACGCGACGCATTGACCATGTTGACCACCACGGACGGAAACACTCGCTTCTGGATCTCCTGTATGGATCCCTCCCTGAATTACGGAAAGAATTTTCCGTCCGCGCTTCATCCGCCAGGGGACAGCCGCATCAAGCAATTGGTGCTCGATGATCCGCAGCACCCGCTGAGAACCCTAGGGAAAATGCTAAAACCTCTGGCGGACCATCCGGAGATCCATCTTGTTGTAGGAGTAAGCACAACGCAGATCGCGGAAACGATGCGAGCTTTCGCAGTCGGACTGACCATAATCTGCTTGTGTGGCATCGTACTCGTCAGCGGACTCGGCTACTGGGTGGCACGCGTTGGACTGCATCCGGTAGCGCAACTATCCGCTTGCGCGCAGTCACTCAGCCCGAGCAATCGGGCTCAACGTCTGCACCTTGTTCCGGCAGTTAGTGAGCTGACCCCTTTGGTATCATCGTTCAATGGCGCGCTAGACCGGCTTGAATCTGCCTATGCGCAGCTAGAAGGCTTCAGCGCCGACGTAGCGCATGAACTGCGAACGCCGATAGGAAATATGCTTGGAGCCACGCAGGTGATGCTCACTCGCGAACGCAGCGCGGCGGATCTGCGCAATGTATTGCAGTCAAATCTCGAGGAGCTCGAACGTCTCGGAGCCATCGTCAATGACATGCTATTTTTGGCCCGAGCCGACCAGGGAGAGGCTGCACAAACATTGAGGCAGACCAGGCTCTCCGACGAAGTGAAGAAAACGGTTGAATTCCTGGCGCCATTGATTGACGAAAGGGCTCTGACGGTCCAAACAGAGGGAGACGCAGAAACACTTGTGGACCGGGCGTTGTTCCGGCGAGCGATAACCAACTTGCTGCACAATGCCATACAGTACTCGTCCCCTAGTTCGAATGTGCGCGTAACAATGCGGGTGTGCCACGAAGGCGCTGAAGTTGCGGTGTCAAATGTTGGCGCCCAAATTGCATTGGAACACCTGAATCGTTTGTTCGACCGTTTCTATCGCATTGATTCATCACGCGCGCGAGGCTCGGACAGCCACGGCCTCGGCCTGGCGATCGTGAAGGCCATAGCACGCATGCATGGTGGCACCGTTTTCGCTAGCAGTAGCGAAGGCATAAACACCTTCGGTATGAGAATTCAAGGCAGTATGTTCGAGGGCCTTCAGAATCGCCAACGCCCCCGACCTGTCGGCGATGTCCGCAGGAGTCAGGTTCACCATTAGCAGCCGGCCATTCCTGCCCGCGGCAATATGCCACCTGCGCTAGACCAGCATCTTTCCCGCTTCCGGGTCGCACTCTTTCGTCAATGGCGCTTTCACGGATCGGCTATCCTGTTCCATATCCGAACCTGTGTACAGGTCTACGGCGAATTATCAAACGGGCCCTGATGTGCGCGCGGCGGCAGCAGTGGAGATACGCGACCCATGCAGCTTGGCGATGCGAACGCGATGGCGTCCCTGTCTGTCAGTTGTCGCAAGCATTGTCCTGCAAGGCGAGGTCGCCTTCCCTGCATACCAGTCCGCGCGGTAACGGGTGCGCGTTGGCAGGATCGTGCAGTACCGGCCCGGAAGCCGGTGTCATGGCAGTGTCGCACTTGCCACCGGACCACTCTCCCTGAGCCCTCCTCCTAGGGCGCGATACAGGTCGATGGCATTGGCTAGGCGAAGCTGGCGCGCCTGTATTAGCGCCTGCTCCGCGGCAAGGAGCTGGCGCTGCGCATCCAGCGATTCCATTTGACCGCCCACGCCATTGCGCCATCGCTGGCTGACAAGCCGGTACCGCGCAGCCTCGGCGTCACGCACCTGCACCTGGCCCGCCACCGTCTCCTGCAAGGTGGCGAGCGCCGATAGCGCATCGGCCACTTCGCGGAACGCCACTTGGATGGTGCGCTCATAGTTGGTGGCCTGAATGCGCAGGCGAACCTCGGCCAGATTGAGATTCGCACGGTTGCGGCCTAAATCGAAGACCGGCAGCACGAGTTGCGGCGCGAATGACCAGGTAGCGGTGTCGGACCCGAAGAGGCTGGCGAGGGTAGGGCTGATGCTGCCCGCCGTCGTGGTCAGCGTGATGCGCGGGAAAAATGCCGCGCGCGCCGCCCCTATAACGGCATTGGCGGACTGCAACTGTTGTTCGGCCTGGCGGATGTCGGGTCGCCGAACCAGCAGGTCCGATGGCAATCCGGCCGGAATGTCGGCGATCACGCTGCTTTCCGACAGCGCGAGCGGCGCGGGTAGCCCTCCCAGTGCGGCCAACGGGGTTCCGATCAGCACTTCCAGCGCATTCTGCGCCTGCGCGCGAAGGCGGCCCAGCTCGGCCACGGCCACACGGGCCTGGGCGACCAGGGATTCGTTATCCTGCAGGTCCAGCGCCGCAGCCATGCCGGCGTCGTATCGCTGCCGGGTGAGCGCATAGGCGCGGTTGCGCGCGTCGAGCGTGGAGCGTGCGATGGCATACTGCTCGGCGTACGAGCGCTCCGCGAGATAGGCCTTGGCTACTTCCGCCACAAGAGAAAGCTGCGCGGCGCGACGTGCTTCTTCGGTGGAAAGGTACTGCGCGAGTGCCGCATCGGATAGGTTTCGCACACGGCCGAAGAAATCCAGTTCGTAAGCGATGACAGCACCACCGGCTTGGTAGGACTGTCGGATCTCGCCTTGACTATTGAGCGATTGCGCGGTGGATGTCCGCTGGCGCGTGAAACCCGCCGTCGCATCGAGCCGCGGCAGCAAGTCGGCGCGCTGCACGCGATAGAGGGCGCGCGCTTCGTCAATCCGGAGCGCGGCCACGCGGAGATCGCGATTGTTCTCCAGCGCGGCGGCAATCACGCCTTGTAAGCGCAGGTCGCGGAAGAATTCGCGCCAGCCGATGTCGCCGGCGCTGCGCGATGTGGCCGGGGCTGGCTTGGCAAAGCCTTCAGGCGCGTCAGGGTAGGTGGGGGCCACTGGCGATGCAGGGCGTTCATAGGGGGGCGCGAGCGTGCAGCCGGTTATAAGGAAGCCGGCCAGCAGCGCGGCCAGTCTCGGGATCATTTCAGGGCTCGGACGTGCGGTGGGCGCTGCCGCAGTTCGGCGGGGTCGTCGGGTCTGCATGGCGTCACCCTATTCCGCGGCAGCCGCCGGCTGCTGCAATTGCACGGGTCTCCTGCGGTAACGCGAGAGCCTGTCAAGTCCCAGGTAGACCACTGGAGTGGTGAAGAGCGTGAGCATCTGGCTCAACAGCAAGCCGCCGACCACGGCCACGCCGAGGGGCTGCCGTAGCTCCGCGCCGGTACCGAAGCCGAGCATCAGCGGTACGGCGCCTAGCAGAGCTGCCAGCGTGGTCATCATGATAGGACGGAAGCGCGTGAGCGCGGCCTCATAGATGGCCTGTCCAGGACTGATGTCGCGCGCGCGCCGCGCCTCGAGCGCGAAATCAATTAATAGGATGCCGTTCTTCTTGACGATGCCGATCAGCAGGATTACGCCGATCAGCGCCATGATCGAGAAGTCAAAGCCGCCGAGCCACAGGAAGGCGAGAGCGCCAATGGCGGCCGACGGCAACGTGGAC
Organism: Cupriavidus sp. GW822-FHT02D05; assembly: GCF_058802485.1. NCBI lineage: Bacteria > Pseudomonadati > Pseudomonadota > Betaproteobacteria > Burkholderiales > Burkholderiaceae > Cupriavidus > Cupriavidus sp. GW822-FHT02D05. The sequence goes on from NZ_JBXAOE010000023.1 coordinate 52,574, forward strand.
AGGATGGTGAGCGGATGGACCAGGCTCTCGTACAGCACACCGAGGATGATGTATACAGCGAGCAGCGCAGCCAGGATCAGGCTCGGCTGACCAGCCAGCGCCTCCTGGAATGCCTGGGCCGAGCCGAGGAATGTGCCTTGGATGGAGGCGGGCATGCCGATGCGTCGGCGTATCTCATCGATCCGCGCCACGGCGTCGCCGAGCGGCGCGCGCGCAGCCAGGTTGAACGATATGTTGACGGCGGGCAACAAGCCGTGGTGCAGGATCGAAACCGGCCCGGCACCTGGCGCAGCGATGGTGACGATGGCCGAGAGCGGCACCATGTCACCGGAAATCGGCGAGCGCAGCCGGAGCGATTGAAGCGTCTCGATACTGCCTCGACCGTCGCCGTCCACTTCCAGCACCACCTTGTACTGGTTGGTATCGGTCTGGAATTCATTGATCTGGCGCTGGCCGAAGGCGTTATATAGCGCGTCGTCTACATCGCCTGCGGTGAGACCCAGACGGGCGGCAGCTGCGCGGTCAATTTGCAGGCGAATGACGTTGGCGCCGAGCTGCAGATCGCTGGACAAGTCACGGTAGAGCGGCTCCTTTTGTAGTTCAGCGGCCAGGCGCTGCGACCAAGTGTACAGATTGCCCGTGTCGTTCGCCTTCAGCACATATTGATATTGGGCGCGCGGCTGGCCCGCGCCGATGTTGATGTCCTGCGCCGCGCGCAGATAAAGCTGGATGCCGGGTATTGCCGCCAGCTTGGGGCGCAGCCGGTCGATTAGGGCACTGGCTGAAACGTCGCGCTCAGAGCGGTCCTTGAGCACTATCCAGAAGCGCCCGTTGGCCAGTGTCTGACTGCCACCGGTCATACCAACTGACTGGGTGATCGTGAGCACGGCAGGATCGGCGCGGATGATGTCAGTCAGCGCCCGGTGCTTCTCGAGCATGGCCGTGTATGGGACATCGGCGGCCGCCTGGGAGGTGCCTACGATAAAAGCTGTGTCCTGCAGAGGAAAGAAGCCCTTTGGCATCAGCATGAAGCCGGCTGCACTGAGGCATACAGTGATGCCGAACACGCTTAGCATAAGGCCCTGTCGGCGCAGGCACCAGCGCAGTCCAGCGGCGTATTGCTGCACGAGCCATGCGGACAGCCGGGATTGCTTGAGATCAACGCCATGCGCACCCCGGCGCATGGCCACGGCAGCGAGCGATGGCGCCAGCGTCAGAGAAATGACCACCGAGATCAGGATGGCCACGGCAGAGGTCAGCGCGAACTCGCGGAACAGCCTGCCGACCACGCCAGACATGAATAGGAGCGGGATGAACACGGCCACCAGCGACAGGCCGATTGATAAAACGGTCGAACCGACCTCTTCCACGCCGCGCAGCGCAGCTTGTCGCATGCTCAGCCCGGTTTCCTGATAGCGATGAATGTTCTCGATCACGACGATGGCGTCATCGACGATGAAGCCAACCGCCACCACCACAGCGACGAGCGTCAGGTTGTTCAGGCTGAAACCCATCAGGTACATGGCCGCGAAGGTGGCCGCCAGGGACACTACTAGCACCGCCGCGACGACCAGTGTGGCAGACCACTGGCGTAGGAACAGCGCCATCACGCCGATCACCAACGCGATGGTTATCACTAGCGTCAACTCGACCTCGTGCAGGGAGGCGCGAATCGTGCGGGTGCGGTCGTTGGTGATCTCTACCTGAATGGCTGCGGGCAGCGCTTCGCGCAGGGCAGGAAGCGCGCGTGCGATGCGGTCATATGTCCCGACGATGTTGGCGCCGGGCTGGCGCATGATCGACAGGGCGACACCTGGCCGGCCGTTAGGAAATGCGTTCACATAGGCATCCTCTGGGCCCAGCGCGACCTGTGCCACATCCTTCAGGAATACCGGGCTGCCCCCCCGCCAGGCAACCACGAGGTCGCCGTAGGCGCCTGGCTCGAGCAACTGGCCGTTGGTGTCGAGCGTGCTCACGCGCGTGTCGCCATATAGCGCGCCTTTCGGCGCATTGCGGCTGGCGGCGCGAATGGCGGTGCGGATGTCCGCCAGCGTCAGGCCCACGCCCGCGAGCGCCACGGGCGACGCCTGCACGCGAATGGCCGGTCTGCGCAGGCCGGTGGTAGTGATCAGGCCCACGCCGGGCAATTGGCCGATCTCGCGCACCAGAACACGCTCTGCATAGTCGCTGACCTCGGTCAGCGAGAGCGAATCGGAATGCACGCCAATGATCGCGACTGGGCTGTCGGCTGGGTTGACCTTGCGCCAGGTCGGCATGGACGGCATGTCAGGCGGCAACCTGCTGCTGGCCCGGTTGATCGCCGCCTGTACCTCCTGCACGGCGCTGTCGAGCCGTGTATCCAGCGTGAACTGGAGGACGATGCTAGCTGAGCCCAATGCGCTGGTTGACGTCATCTCCGCAATGCCCGGGATCGCACTAAACTGGACCTCAAGCGGTGTGGCGACTGACGACGCTATGGTGTCGGGACTTGCTCCAGGCAGTAGCGCGTTGACCTGGATGGTTGGCACTTCGGCCTCAGGAAGCGGTGCGACGGGCAACTGGAAGTAGCTGACTACGCCCAGCAGGACCAACGCCATGGCGAGCAGGACGGTGCCGATCGGGTGATCGACGAACCAGCGATAGAGGGGGGCTCGTTCTGTCACGTCAGATTCTCGCCTTCGTGGTGGCAGGCGGAACGGTCACGCGTACGCCAGGGCGCAGGCGCGACTGTCCGTCGGATATCAGCTGGTCGCCGGCGGTCACGCCATCGATCACGACTTGCTGCCTGTCCTGGTAGAGGACGTTGACCGGTATGATTTCCACTGTGCTGTCCGGCTTCAGGCGGAACACATAGGGTTTGTCCTGCTCGCCATAGCGGAGCACCGCAGGCGTGGAAACCAGCGCGTCGTGCAGCAGCCCTGTCTGTAGACGCACAGTGACAAACTGGCCGGGCCAGAGCTGACCAGCACTGTTATCGAACTCCGCCTTGACACGTACCGCGCCATTGCTTGTACCCACGCGGCTGTCGATCACCAGCAGTCGTCCCTGCGCCACGGACGTTCCAGCCTCGCGAGATATCGCTTGCACAGCGGCCGGCGTGCCGGCGCGAATCAGGCTCTGTAATACTGGCAGCGCCGACTGCGGCATGGCGAACTCCACCGTTATCGGTGCGATCTGCGTCACTGTAAACAGCCCCTCGGTGTCATTCATACGGACCAGATTGCCTTCGTCGACATTGCGCAGACCGACCCGCCCAGAAATGGGCGAGCGTATCCGCGTATAAGACAGCCGCACTTCCTCGGCGGCGATCGCGGCGCGGTTGCCTTGCGCGGTCGCGCGTAGCTGTTCCACCAAGGCTACTTGCCGGTCGAGTGTCTGGCGCGGGATCGCGTTCTCGCCTATCAAGGTCTTGTAGCGCTTCAGATCCAGTTCGGCTATCCGCAGTTGAGCCAGGGTCAGCTCCAGCGTGGCGCGGGCCTGGTTGAGTGCCGCCTGGACGGGGCGGTCGTCCAGGGACGCTAGCAATTCTCCCTTCGTGACTTGCTGGCCTTCAACCACATAAAGGCGTGTGAGATGGCCATCGATCTGCGCCCGCACCACGACGTCGCGCAACGAACGCACTGTGCCGACGCTTTCCGCTTGGCGTGGCACATCCCGCGCCTCCACGCGTGAAAGCAGTACCGGAACGGGCGGGGGCGGCGCTGCGGGGGCGGGCGAATGGCTCGACTGGCTGCGCTGGAGCAGGCCCAGTGTGCCGAGCAGGATCAGTGCGAGGGCAGAACTGGCCAGAGCCGCGCGTCGCGAGCGGGTGGAGAGGGGCGGCAATTGCATTTCGGGTAGGCCATTGCGGGCCATGAATCATTGGCAAGGAATTTATAGCGGAAGATCGCTGGCGCCACGCTGACGCCACGCTGACAGTTGTGTTGGGCAGTACGCTCGCGCGCAATCGCGATGTCGCCGGCCGCGCATGAAATGGCATTCACCGGCCTGACAAATGTTGGCGTCAGGCTACCACGACCACGCGGCTCGCTATGACCGAAGACGGGGCGGCTTCCGTCATTCGTCAGGCTAGTTGTGAGTGGCCGGGGCTGTCCACCTGAAGCCGCTCCTGCTCGACCAAGGGATGAAGGCCGAGAACGTTGCCTGGGTAGCGGGCGTTGCGGGCGGCCTTGTCGGTGCCGTCGCCAGCATGATCGGCGGCTATGTCACCAAGCGGTATGGGGTACGCGCAACACGCTGGCATTATCGCCGGTCTGTTGGGGGTACTCATGCTCACCCTGCAATATCTCAGGGCCGCGCCGCTCGGCAGGCCAAATGTCGGGTCGCTCGGATAGCTCGTCGCCTCCGGCTCCATGGGCATCTTGACGTCAGCATAGGACTAGGCATGAAACATACCGATCAACGGAACATAGAACGAACTGGCGCCCCGGATGGGTGGGGAACCAGCGACCAATGATTGCTTGGGGTGAGCTTCATTCTGATCGCCTTGAACCTGCGAATCATCTTCGCCAGCGTTGGCCCCTTGCTCAAGCGCCTGGATATCGATCTAACCATCACGCTGCTCGTCACCACCTTGCCTGCTTTGCTGCTGGGACTGTTTTCCGTCATCGGCTTGAAGCTGCGACACCGGCTGGGCGAAGAGCGGGCGATGCTGGTGGCGCTGGTGTTCTTGAGTGCCGGATGCGCGCTGCAAATCGCCAGTGCTTGCCCCCCCAAGCTCATCTGGCCGGCTTCCGCGGCATCCTGCATGCCGACGCGTATGCGGGCTTCAACGCCACTTTTACGGATGGCAGCTACAACGCTCGGCCTGAGGCACTACCGAAATCCTAGCGCCCCGTCACCACAGGGATGCCGATTCGCTTACTGCCAAGGGGCAGTGACTGGCCCATAATTCATTCCATCTGCCGCAACGGCACTATGTTTCCAGGGCCGAGGCGATGGCTTTCGTCCATACGCCAATGGCAAAGGCGCCGGGGTCCACATGCCCGAGTGCTCGTTCTCCGATGTAGGACGAGCGGCCTTTCAGCGGCATCATGTTGCGCGTCGCTTCCGCGCCACCCAAGGCTGCATTCACTACCTGAGTTGCGGCATGCAATGCGCTCTGACCTGCCTCCTGCGAGCGCAACGCGAGGGCCGCAGGCAGCAGGGCATCGAGCATCGTTCTGTCACCGGCTCCAGCGCCGCCCAGCCTGACCATGCCGTCGCAGCCTGCTTGCAGCGCTTCGGCCCAGGCGGATATCGAGGTGAGGCTTGTGCTGGTCGAAAGGGCAGCGCCGGCACGCAGGACAAATACCGCGTACAACGGGCCGGAAGTTCCCCCCAGGACCCGACGCAGGATGCCCGATATCTGCTGCAGGGCAATGGCCGGCCGATCTAAAGCGAGGGTATCGAGTGCGTCGTCGATCGCGCGTGCGCCTCGGGCGAGACTGATGCCGATGTCGCCATCCCCGACAACAGAGTCCAGCTCGGTCAGGATCTCCTCGTTTCGCTGCAGGGCTTGTGTGACGGACTGCAGGACACGCCTGAACACCTGGGCGTTGGCCGCAGGCCACGCAGCACCCTGGGTTGCGCTTTGTTCCGCCGCCTTATCACAAGACTGCCTGGAAATTCCAACTGCGGGAACGGTCATGCCGTGCCAGGCGGTGGCGCCGGCGGGGGCATTGAGGCGCGCCAGAATCGCATCGTCGACCCGCATGAGGGAGATCGAACAGCCGGCCATTTCCAGCGCGGTAAGAAAGGTGCCGACCATCGCAGCTTCCACCTTGATACCGTGCGCAGAGCATCTCAGCAGGGCCTGGCGGGTGACAATGTCCAATTCTTGCGCTGGTGTGGCGCCGAGGTTATTGACCATCAGCGCGACACGATCGCCTGCTTTCAATCGGCCTTGCTCGATGATCCGTTCCAAGAGAACGTTGACCATGTCATCCGCCCGCTGGATAGGGCCACGACGCACGCCACTCTCGCCGTGAATGCCGAGCCCGTATTCGACTTCGTTGTCTTCAATCTTGAAGCCTGGCTTTCCGGCGGCAGGTACCGTACAGGCACTTAGCCCCAGCCCCATGCTGAACAAGCCAGCGGCTGCCTGTTGAGCCTCGGCCCTGACCTCCGCGAGCGATAGACCGGCATCGGCTGCAGCGCCCGCGACCTTATGAATGAACACCGTGCCGGCAATGCCGCGGCGGCCCACCAGGCCGCCGTTGTCGTTCAGGGCAACGTCATCGCCCACGACCAGGATCTCGACCTTCACGCCGAACGTTCTGGCAATCTCTGCGGCCAGCCCGAAGTTAAGGCGATCGCCTGTGTAGTTCTTCACGATCAAAAGCACGCCAGCCGGGCCGGCGACAGTCATGATGGCGTTGAGAACGGCGTCCACGCTGGGCGAGGTGAATACCGGCCCGGCAACGGCAGCCGTCAGCATGCCGCTGCCTACGTAACCCCCGTGGGCAGGTTCGTGGCCGGCGCCGCCGCCCGAAATGATGCTCACCTTGTTGGCGGCGGCGAGCGCCTGGAAGTCTTTGCGAACGACAGTGTTCTCGCCTGCCAGCAGCGTCAGCCTGTGGTCGGCCAGCACAACGCCCTCAAGCATTTCGTCGACCACTGAAAGCGGGTCATTGATCAGTTTCTTCATCGTGATGTTCCCTTTCGCCTGAATCTGTCGCCAGGAATGCTGGCTGGGGCACCGCCAAGGCATCCGTCCAGCGACGCAGCCAGCCACGGTGACAATTTCTTATAGTAAGCGGAATCAACTGGCCGAGGCTGAACGTGCAGCTAAGCGCGTCAGGGGTACCGGAGAAATACCGCGCATCAACCTTCGGCGTGCTTGTGATTCAGATAAGTATACGCTAATGTATTGTCATGATTGAAAACGACATCTTCAAGGCGCTGGCCGATCCGACCCGCCGCACGATCTTCGAGAAGCTGGCGGCTGGCAGCATGAACGCCAGTGCCTTGCGGCAAGGCATGGAGATCAGCCAGTCGGCCATGTCCCAGCACCTTTCGGTCCTGCGCAACGCCAGGCTGGTGCGTGAAGAGCGGCAAGGCCGTTTCGTGAATTACGAGGTCAACCCAGAGGGCCTGGCGCTCATCGCGGGCTGGCTGGCGAAGTATCGCGCCTACTGGCCTGCGCGCGTCGACACGTTGAAGGCTTTGCTGAAGGACATGGACCAATGAACGGCATGCAAACCGAAGGGCAGATGAGGGATCTGGTGCTCGAATACGAACTCGACGCGCCGCCCGAGAAGGTCTGGCGGGCAATCAGTATCCCCGCGTTTCGTGAGAAATGGCTGCCCCAGGGAGCATTGGCCGATGCCGAGCCGGTTTCTTCGACGCCAGATGAGGAAATTCGCTACAGGATGCGGGAGGAAGAGCCGCCTTTCCTCGAAAGCATCGTGACGCTGCAGCTCAGGCCCAATGCCGTTGGCGGCACCGTGCTTAGAATCATCCACATACTGAAAGACGCCCGACTAGAGCACCACGCGCGGACGGCTGCGAACGACCGCTGGCCCTACCTCATGCGCGCCGCCTGACGCCTCGCGCCGACAACCGCAAATCTGGAAGACAGGAGTTCGCCAATGCGCGAAATGATGCAACTCGTCCCTACGGTCGTCGAGCAATCCAGCCGGGGAGAACGGTCCTTCGACATCTATTCGCGGCTTCTGCGCGAGCGAATCGTCTTCCTGAACGGTGAGGTCAACGATGCGGTATCCGCATTGGTCTGTGCGCAGCTCCTGTACCTGGAAGCCGAGAATCCGGCGAAGCCTATCCATCTCTACATCAACTCGCCCGGCGGGGTCATTACAAGCGGTCTCGCCATGTACGACACCATGCAATACATCAAAGCGCCGGTGCATACGTTGTGCATGGGAACTGCGCGCTCCATGGGCTCGTTTCTGCTGATGGCGGGTGAGCCAGGCGAAAGGGTGGCGCTCCCCAATGCGAGTCTGCACGTCCATCAACCGCTGGGCGGTTTTCAAGGGCAGGCGTCGGATTTCCTCATTCATGCCGAGGAGATGCAGCGGACCAAGCATCGTGTCACCCGGCTCTATGCCGAACATTGCGGGCGCACCTACGAGGAGGTCGAGCGTACCCTTGACAGAGACCGCCACATGACATCGGAGCAAGCGCTGGAATGGGGGCTGATCGACCGCGTTCTCATGCAACGGGAGCCGACATCGCTGCGGTGAGCGAGCGAGCCGAGCCCCCTGGCGCCGGCCAGGAGAACTCGGATCTTGATGCGGGAAGGCGACAGCTGTGATTGCGGCCTGTAAACTGGCGGCGCGATGCGTGGATATCGCGCTTACCTTACTCCGCCCGTACAACAGATGAACATCTTCTCCCGCTACTTCGGACGCGCCGACGAATCTGCCGATGCCACCGCCCTGACCGCCAACGCCGCTATCGAGAATCCGCTTAGCCTGCAGGTGCTGTTCTGCGGACCGCTCACGATGCAGGCGGCTACGTTGACGACCGCCTTGCGCGCCTTTCATCCCTCCATGAGCAAGGCCCGCGCCGAGATTGCGCCAGATATGCAGGAGTTGTTCGGGCTCATCGGCTGGGGCAAGCATGTGGTGCGGCTGATTGGTTTCGATGCCCCCTATCCGCAGGACTCGCTCGAAGCCTGCGTGGCGCCCGCAGCCTACCCGGCGCAGGTCAAGGACGAGGTACGCGCGCACACCAGCCACATCATCCTGTACTACGCTGGTTTTGACGACAATCCGCTGGAGCAGTACGTAGCGCTCGCCGCCGTAGCCGGCGCCCTGGCGGGCTTCGGTGCCCTGGCGGTGTTGAACGAGCATGCGCGCACCTCACTGCCCGCCGGTATCCTGGCGCCAGACAGTCTTGGCAGCGAGAGCCTGGAATTGCTGCGCAGCCTGCCGATCAATGCCCTCTACTGCGGGTTCGTCAAGTATGAAGTGCAGGATGTACAGGGCGTGTGGATGCGCACCTATGGCGGCGACCTGTTCGGACTCCCCGACTTTGCTGTGCTTGCCAGTGGGCACGAAGAGGGCCAGCGGTATGCCGACATCTTCAACAACATCATGGGCTATATGATGGAAAGCGGCGCGGAGCTGGCGGCCGGGCATACCATGCAGATCGGCGAATCCACCTATTTGAAATTGCGCGAGCCGGCCGAGGTGGAGTATTTTCTGGATGGCCCCGGAAAGGTGCTGGTTGCAGAGGTGATTACGGAGGCGCAGATCAATCTGTAGCACTGCGTAACGGTTGCCGCTTGACGAACATATTAGTGGCCCGGGGCCAGCGTACTCCTTCTCATGCGCCTTCGCGCGCGCAGGTGCGAGGCAGCCTGGCCGCGCGACAGTGGCGCTGCCGCGAACGCATCATCCACGCACTCAACGGAGAGTAGACATCGAAGACATCGCGTTTGGCCTCGGCCTGCTTTTGGGGGGCATTTCCGCAGCCGTCGGGAGCATGCAGCTGCGCTCGGTAATATGGCGCGTGGTTTTGCCGGCCAGCATGGCAATCGCAGCATTTGCCGCAGCGACAATCTGGGGGCGACCGTACTCGGGCCTTCTGGTTTTATTCATCAGCGTGGCCACCGGCAGTGGCTATCTGATCGGCATGCTGGCAACGCTTTTCACGCGGCGCGCCATCCATCGAAGGACAGGTTGACGCGCGGATGAACCAATGCGCCAGGCTGTCGCCGATCCAATTGCCTAGTCAACTTTGAAACGCTTACACCGAATTCCACCTGAATGCCCACCGCCTTGCAAAGACGCCTGACCACCCTGCGCCGCGCCGCGCAACAGAAGAACCACTTCGCCGTCGACATCATGAGAACACGACCTGGCAAGAGCGCAAGCATCCGGGCGCTGGCCTTCTGGATGCTCGCTCTTCTGTTCACGACGTCCGCATTTTCTCAGCAGTTCGACCGCGCGGCACAAGCGCAGCGTTATCGCGCATGGCAGCAGCAATTCGAAACCGACTTCGCCACGCTGCAGCAGCGGCGCAAGGCGGGCGCGCAGATCACTGAGGCGCAGATCGAGCAGGTTTTCGCAAAGTCAGTCGTGCCGGAATCGCGTGCCGTGCCGCTATTGAAGGCTCTGGCGGAACAGAGCGACATTAGCGCGGGCAGCGGCTTCGCGGTGGTGGGTGCGGGGCGCATCTTCTTCGACCTGCTGCGCGACGCGGTGCCGGCGGGTGACGGCGGCATCTATCCGGAGAACGAAGCGACGATCGGCGCGCACAACCTTAGCGTCTGGTATATGCACATCAACGGCGGCGGTGGCGACACCACGGAGCGCTACTTCAGCGACCCCAAGCGCTTCGAGCCCTATCGCCTGCCACCGGCGGGCAGGTTTGAGCGGCGTGCCTATCCCTTCCTGTTGATGGATGACAAGAGCGGCGCATTGCGCCTGGGCGGCGTCAGCGCCGAGTTCTGGAACCTGGTGTCCTACCTCCATGCCACGCAATTTCAATAGGCCTAGTCCAGCGCAAACGCTGGCACTGCTGCTCGCGCTTTCCGTCTCGCCGGTCGCTCACGCCGTGTGCGATCCGGCGGCCAGCGCCTCGGCTGCGATGACGCGGGTTGTGGTGGACTTTCCGCTGGACGAAGCGGGCACGCTGCTGGGCCTGGATGGCGCGCGCGTCAAGTCGGACAACCTGGACACGCCGCTGCGCATCTCCATTGCCGGCCGCGCGCGGGCTTTGCTATGGGCTGAGCAGGTCGACTGGTCGGTCTACGGCCTGCCCACGGACCAGCGCGTGGGCCCAACCGTGCTGTACTTCGATGATGCGGGCGACAGCGCGCGCCACCTGTGCCGCGTGGAGCAGTACCGCTTCACCGAAGCGTTCGAACAAAGGCGCGAGGCGCTGCTGAGTCCGGCGCAGAGCCTTCGTTACGCATCGGAGCGGCGGCACGGCCAGCCGGGCAATCGTGCCAACGATGCGCGTGCGGCCGGGCCTGAAGACTACAAGCGGGAGCGCACGCTCGTCCTGCGCTACGACGGCGCGGCACGCTTGGCTGGGTTCGACACGTATGACAGCGATGACGACGCGCCGCCAAAGCTGTCCAGCCAGCATTGCCTACGCTACGACAAGGCAGGCTGGCTTGCCTCGTCGGGCGAAGGGGCATGCGAGTCCGGCTCCGGCGAGACGGCCGCGCTGCGCTATGTGCATGATGCCGATGGCCACCTGCTGCGCATGATCCAGCGCGATGCCCATGGGCGGCGTGTGCAGGTGCGCACCTTCGACGCGCAAGGCAAGCCACAGCACCTGTACGTCAAGGAAAGCCCGAGCGAGGGCTACTCGTCGATAAACGCAGGCCTGCCGTATCGCTTGCCCGAAAGCCTGGGCGCCCAGGAGGGGCAGGACTCAAGCTATGCCGCGAGCAATCCCGCGCAATACACCATGGTACTGAACGGCCCGGACTGGCGTGTTCCATCGGTGGAGTCCTGGCATTACCCATGGAAGATCCTGCTGCTGCCCGGCGACGAGGCCGCGGGCGACATGATGGCGTTCAGCGCCGGGCAGCGCGAGGTGCTCGCCGCTGGCAACAGCGGGCGGGGCAGCGACATCCGCCTCACCGCGCAACAGAAGCGCAAGATCTGGGAAACCGCGCGCGCGCGTCCGGGCCGGGTGTTCTGGAACTATGCGCCGGGGCAGGACCTGGTGCTGGTGGCGGCAATGCCGGAGGCGTTGTGGCGGCAGTGCGCGGATACATCGGAGCTCACGGCGCAGGCTTGCGAAGCGCCGCCGATCGCCACGGGCAAACGCTAGATAGACGACCAAGCAGACAGATCAACCCATGCCAAGCGTTTCATTTTCCATTCGTTTTCTCTTTGCCTGCTGTCTTCTGGTCGCGACAGCCAATCACGTGCGGGCAGATTTTCAACATGGCTTTCTCTGGGACTACGGCTATGGGAATGGCGCGTACTTGGCCAGCCGGGTGTTCTGGGGCGCGCTGACGATTGTCGATCCCTTGGCGGCACTGCTTCTTTTCATCAAACCAAGGGTGGGCATTGCTCTCACCGCGGCAATCATTATTGTCGACGTCGTTCACAACACGTTTTACGTCGCATTGAATCGGCAATGGCTCGAGCCGTTCTATCTTTCGCAGGTGGGGTTCCTTCTGGCGGTGCTGCTCCTCGCACCTGTGGCGTGGCATCGTACGGCTCGCCGGGACGAACTAAGCCGATATTGACCCGTCGTCCTCCAAGCTGCGCTAGCGTGGCCTGCTGCGAGCGCTCGGCTTGATGCTCCCTGCGCGCGGCGCGTCTTTACCCGCCATGACACCGCCGCCGTTCATCTGCTCCATCCACGACAAGGCATCGACGTACGACAAGAACTGGTGGAGATATTCAGGCGACAGATCGCGCATCAGGGAGAGCGAGCGATGCACGAGGCGGCTCGAATTGAGCGGGCCGGCATTATCGGGCACTTGCTCCAGCGACTGCCGCAACCGTCGATCGGTGCTGACCCTGGACCAGGTTTCCCGGAAGTAGTCGAGCACCTCCATGTCCGGTAAGGACGCGCGACGGGGCACGCCAGCAATCGCCGCGGGGGCGCCGCGATCCGACGGCGCCCGGATGGCGATGTAGTTGACCAGTCCGGCCAGCGGCCCGCGAGGGGGAGCGCCTGGTAATGCTGTGCCGCCGACGTTGCCGTCCTTGCTGTCTTTGCAACCGGCGCTTTCAAGATCGCCGGCATAGGCCTCGAGTAGTTTGGCCAGCCTGCCGTCCAGGATGTGTCGCGCATCGCCGCTGTAGGCGGCCGCGCGTCGGGCCAGCGCCTCGATGAATCGAAAGCGGACAGGATTCAGGCGATCGGCGCCACGCGCGCGCCATGCGTCGAGCGTGGCAAGGGCGTCGTGGCCTTCGCCACCAATCTCGCCACTAATCACGCGGCTTCCCCGTTTCGTTGGACGGCCTCGGAATCGGTGCGATTTCCACGCGCCGGTTCTTGGCCCGTCCCTCGTCGTTGGCATTCGAGGTCACGGGCTGCTCGGCGCCGAAGGCGGCCGCAAACACCGAGGAGGGCGGGACGCCTTCATCGATCAACGCGCGGGTTACCGTCAGCGCGCGCTGGGCCGACAGCTCCCAGTTGTCGGCAAAGCGGCGGTTGGCCTCGCGCACCTGGCGGTCGTCGGTAAATCCGCTCACCATCAGGATCTCCTCGCGGGCCTGGAGGTAAGCGGACAGCGGCGCGGCCAGGCTCTTCAACACCTCCCGGCCTTCGGGCTGCAATTGATCGGAGTTGAGGGCAAACAACACGCTGCCCTTGATGCCGATGCGCCCGTTGACCAGCGTCACCCGGCCCGCCGCCAGCGGGCCAGCCAGCGCTTGCTCAAGGGCCTCGCGGCGATGCTTCTCCACCTGCCGCTGCTTGACCTCCTCCTCCAGCCTGGTCGAGAGTTCAAGCTGCACGCCGATGACGCTCACCAGGATCAGCACAAAGGCGCCCAGCAGTACCGACATCAGGTCACCGAAGACGGCCCAGATCGGCACGGTCGGCTCCACGCCGGCGTCGATCTCCTCGCTCATGCCGCTTCAGCGCTGGCGGGCGCCCGCTGTGCTGCGAGATGTTGCAGGTTTTCGACGATCTGCTTCTGCGACAGCATGCTCAGGTCGATGACTTCCCTGGCCTGTGCGACGTAATAGGCAAGCTGTTCGTCGCTACGCGCGGCGGACTTGTCCAGCGCGGCTTCGATGCGCTGCAGGTGGGCCACCAGCTTGTCGTTCGACTCGCCGAACAGCTGCACCGCCATGCCGAAGGCTTCGCCCAGGCTTGCCACCTCGACGGCGCTGCCGGTGACCTGCGCGGCGACGGCTTCCAGCTTCCCGGCTTCAGCCTCGACCTTGTCGGTGAACCGGGTGCCAACACGATCCAGCAGATCCGCCGTCGTGCCCACCAGCGCGTCGACGGCCGTGCGCTGCTCGGTGGAGGCGTGGTTCACGGCATCGAGCAGGGTTTCGAGCGTTTCCAGCAAGCGGCCACGTTCCTCCAGCATCGCGTTGTCGCGGACCATGCTGTCCGAGAGCTTCTGGCGCAATTCGCCAATGACATCGGCGGCTGCCTTGGGGGCTTCCGAAGCGGCTTGCACGAGCCGGGCGATCTCGGCGATGGTGTTGCTGGCATGCGCCTGCGTCTGGGCCGAGATGTCGCGCGCGGTTTGCGCCAGCGTGTCGCAGACTTCCTGCTGCCGGCTGGCGTTGTGCGTGCCTGCCTGCTCCCATTCCTGGCGCAGCGTCGCCGCCATCGTGCCGAGCGTATCGGTCCAGGCCGCCAGCCGCTGCTGGTCCCGCGCGGCCAGTTCCGCTTTCAGGTCCGCATGCGATTGGCCCACGGTGCGCACCAGCGACGCAGAGTGCTGCTCGAACGTCGCCGCGGCCGCCGCCAGGGCGTGTTGGTTGTCGCCCGCCAGTTTTTCGCTGACGCGTTCGTGGTGGGAGAGCGCGTTGTTCCATGCTTCCGACATGCCGCTTGTCGCGGTTTCCAGGCGGGCGGAGACGCTTTCCAGCAGCTTGGGGGCCGCCGAAGCGGCTTGCACGAGCCGGTCGATCTCGGCGACGGTGTTGCTGGCGTGCGCCTGCGTCTGGGCCGAGATGTCGCGCACACTCTGCGCCAGCGTGTCGCAGATTTCCTGCTGCCTGCTGACGTTGTGCGTGCCTGCCTGCTCCCACTCCTGGCGCAGCGATGCCGCCATCGTGCCGAGCGTATCGGTCCAGGCCGCCAGCCGCTGCTGGTCTCGCGCAGCCAGTTCCGCTTGCAGGTCCGCATGCGACTGGCCCATGGTGCGCACCAGCGATGCCGAGTGCTGCTCGAACGTTGCCGCGGCCGCCGCCAGGGCGTGTTGGTTGTCGCCCGCCAGTTTTTCGCTGACGCGCTCGTGCTGGGAGAGCGCGTTGTTCCACGCTTCCGACATGCCACTTGTCGCGGTCTCGAGGCGGGCGGAGACGCTTTCCAGCAGCTTGGGGGCCGCCGAAGCGGCTTGCACGAGCCGGTCGATCTCGACGAGGGTGTTGCTGGCGTGTGCTTGCGTCTGGGCGGAAATGTCGCGCACGCTCTGCGCCAGCGTGTCGCAGATTTCCTGCTGCCGGCTCGCGGTGTGCGCGCCCGTCAGTTCCCACTCCTTGCGCAGCGTCGCAGCCAGCGTGCCGAGCGTATCGGCCCAGGCCGCCAGCCGCTGCTGGTCTCGCCCAGCCAGTTCCGCTTGCAGGTCCGCATGCGACTGGCCTACCGTGCGAACGAGTGCCGTCGATTGCTGCTCTAGGCTCGCCGCGGCAGCCGCCAAAGCGTTTTGATTGTCGCCCGCCATTTTCTGGCTGACGCGCTCGTGCTGGGATAGCGCGTGGTTCCAGGCCGCCGACAGGCTGCCGGTCGTGGCTTCCAGGCGGGTGGAGACGCCCTCCAGCAGGCCTGCGGAGCGTTGCTCGAAGGTGTCGGTGAACCGGGAGAGCGAGGTGCGCAGGTCCTGGGTAAGCGCTTCGCTCGATCGCTGGTGCCCCGCCAGCGCATCGTTCCAGATGCCGGCCACGGTGGTGGTGGTCGCCTCGAAACCGGTCGACAGGCCGTCCAGCTGCCGCTGCACGGCCTGCGTGACGGTGTCTTGCAGCGCGGCTGTCCCGCGCGCGAGGCTTGCCATGGTGGCCTCCACCGCCGGCTGGAGCGCCGCACCGGCGGCGCGGGCGCTATCGGCGACGCTCTCCTTCAAGGATTGCTCCACCGAGGAAGCCAGGCGGGTGTACGCGGCCTCGGCCTTGCCGTGGAAAGCGTCCTGGTTGGCGAGCTGGCGCTCGTGCAAGGCCAGGCTCTGCTGTTCCATGGCCGCCATCATGGCCTGCAGCCGATCGACCAAGGTGGGCATCACCTCGGCCTGCCGCTGCAGGAGCTTGAAGGTCTCCTCGCGCTGGTGGGACAGCGAGTAGATGCGCAATGTCGTCGCGATCCTGGTGTCGAGCATCTGCGCCGCTTGTGTCCGCTCGCGGCGGCACAACGTCGAAAGCAGCCCCAGCATCGCGGAGGTGGCCACGCCCGCGACCGAAGTGCCGAATGCAAATCCCAGGCCCTTGACCGGCGCGGCCAGCGAGGCGCGGATGGCCTGCAAGTCCGTCGCGCTTTCCAGCGCCATGCCGGTGCCTTTCAGGGTGGCCACCATGCCCAGGAACGTACCCAGCATGCCCAGCAACACCAGCAAGCCCACCAGATACGGCGTGAGCGACGGACCCGGCAAGCCCACGCGCTCACCTTCGATGCGCAGGCGCGTCGCATTGCGCAGGCTCGCGGGCAATAGCGCCAGCCAGGCATCCAGGCTGGCCGGCGGCTCGGACAGGCCAGCTATGGCCCGCGCCAAGGTGGACGTGGCCTGGTGATAGCGCCGCAGCTCGAGTGCGCCTGCCACATAGCAGGCGCCGATCAGCATGGTGACAGCCAGCGCCAGGGAGTTCGAGCCGGCGTAGCCGACACCGATCCAGCACACCGCGGCCAGACCGACCAGAAAAACAGCGAAATTAAGATATCTGGACATGGCGTCCTATTAGCTGGAGCGAAGGGCGGCAAGCAGCCCTTCGACCGGTTGAAAACGAATATCCAGTTCGGCAAGCAGTACGCTGCGCATATCCCTGCGGAACACGTCCAGCCATGCGCCGGACGTGACCGCCGCGGGCTCGCCCGAGGCCTGGGCATCGGCCAGCATTGCCTGCTCGGCCTGGCGCAAGCGCGCGAAGTGAGCTTCCAGCAAAGCGGGCACGCCACCAAGCAGGCTGCGCTCGCGCGCACCCAGTGCCCCCTCCATGACAGCATCCACCGCTGCGAGCTGCGACAGGGCGGGCGTCCTGGCGGCCAGCATCGCCCGCAGGCGGCTGCGCAAGCTGCCGATATCGGTCTCCATCGCCTGCTGCATCGAGAGATAACGCTGACGATAAGTCGCGTAATCGACCGCTGCATCCATGGAATCTCCCTGGGCAGGCGCTTGCGGTTGCCCGCGCCGCTTGGCGGAAGCAACGGCGCTATCGCCTGCGATGGCATTCGCCAGCGCGGCTCGCACACGGTCGCACGCAAGCGCTTCGGCGCTGCCGAAGGCGCGCCCGCCCGGGCCTACCGACGGTGGGTTGCCGTTCAGGGCCGTGGACAGTTCGATGGCATCGGCCCAGCCGAGCCACTGGCTCAGTCGGTCCGAGAGCGATTGTCTGGGTTCGGGAACATCGACGTCCGCAAGGCGCGCAAGCAAGCGAATGAGCGTCGGGCCGCTGCAACCTGTGTGCTGTGGAGCTTGCACCATACCGGCTGAATCAAAAACCCTGCAGTTTACACGCCAGCGAGGGGTGGACCTACCGCATTTCGCTTTGAATTGCGAATACCCACGCAGAGTCACATCGGAATCACATGCCGCGAGATATTTCTGCCGGAACAGAGATGGAAACTTTCGCGATTAAGGGGTTGCCGAGCAGGGTCGATTAGTCCATAATGCAGTCCATTGATTCGGCGGGAACTCAAAAAATTCCTTAAAAATCAATGGGTTAGAGTGATTTTTGGTGGTAAGGATAAAGCAGTAAGGTAGTAAAGCAACGCGTAATCGTTGCCCATGTGGCTCAGTGGTAGAGCACTCCCTTGGTAAGGGAGAGGTCGGCAGTTCGATCCTGCCCATGGGCACCATGTCTTTTCCCCAGGTCCCCAGGTTCGCGTTCTTCGCGCGGGCTTATCAAGCTAGCTGGCGCCGACAAGCTGTTCCTCCCGGCCCACGCCACTCTCGCCAATGCGGAATCCCGCACCGGCTGCCTTCAAGTTTCAGCTTCCCCCAAACATAAAGCTCGACACGGTGATGCCGCCGGCGAAGTCGTCTTCGTGGTAGACGCGCGTGGCAATGTCGTCTTCGGCCGCACCCACGGCAACCATCAATGGCAACAAGTGCTCTTCTCGCGGATGGGCCTGCCGGGCGGCGGGTGCGCTTTCCCAGTCCGTTAGCGCGGCAGTGCGCTGCGCTGGGGTGGTTGTCGTCAGCGCTTGCTGGAGCCAGGCATCGAATGCGGCCGATGGTGCTTTCCCAGCGGGGCCGAATGCGCGCAGGTTGTGGTAGCTCAGCCCGCTGCCCACGATGAGGATGCCTTCGTGGCGCAGCGGCACCAACGCTCGCCCGAGTGCGAGATGCGTTTGCGGATCGAGCCCGCGCTTGAGCGAGAGCTGCACGGTCGGCATATCGGCGTCGGGATAGATGGCGGCCATCGGCGCAAACATGCCATGGTCGAAGCCGCGCAGCGGATCGAGCCGCGCGGCCAGGCCGGCGTCCTCGAGCAAACCTTGCACGCGCGCGGCGAGCTGCGGTGCGCCCGGTGCCGCGTACTGAATCTGGTAGGTGTAATCCGGGAAGCCGTAGTAGTCATAGATCATGGGCGGCTTCGGGTTGGCCATGACCGTGAATTCCGGCTCTTCCCAGTGCGCCGAAATCATCAGGACGGCCTTGGGCGCACTGCCCGTGCGTTGTACCAGTTGTGGCATCTGCTGCAGCGCGGCCTTGAGCTTGTCGTAGCGGCTGCCCATCTGGTCCTCCATCCAGGGCCAGGGCCCGCCGCCATGCGAGATGAAGAATGTAGGGAGTGCAGGCGTTGTCATCCGGGCGTCTCCTGTTGACGTGGTGTCAGTGTGGGTGGCGCTGCCCGGCGGCGTAGCCGAGCAGGCCGGACAAATCGCGTGCGGCGCGCTTGACCTCGCGCTCTACGCGTTCGCGAAGATCGAGGTCGCGCTCGAAACGAATGTCCGGGCCGGCCACGCTGATGGCAGCCACCGTGGCGCCACTGGCGTCGAACACGGGCGCCGCGCAAGAGTCGATGCCGGGCTCGAACGCAGAGAAGCTCCAGGCGCAGCCGCGCTCGCGGTCGGCGGCGAGGATGTCGCCCAGGCGGGCATACGTGGCCGGGCTTTGCCCGGTGACGGTCGCGAGCGGTTCCTCGCCGAGCCGCTCGCGCAGCGTGTCTTCCGGCAGGCCGGCAATCAGCATGCGGCCGGGCGTGGTGAGGTGCGCCGGCACCCGGCTGCCAACCTGGATATTGCTGACCAGCGAGGTCTGCGGCATATCGCGCAGCAGGTAGAGCACGTCGCCGCCATCCAGCACGCCGAGATAGGCGGAGAGCCGCAGCGATTCGCTCAGGGTGGCCAGCACGCGCCGCGCAAAGACCGTGAGATCCTTGCCTGCCAGCACCTTTGCGCCCAGCTTGAGCAGAGCGAAGCCCGCCTGGTGGCCGCCCTGCGGCAGCCGCTCCACCATGCCTTCGTGTTCCAGCGTGGCGAGCAGGCGCATCACGGTGACGCGGTTCACGTCGATGCGCCGGCCGACTTCGCTCAGGTTGGTGGTGGACCCACCTTCCGCGATAAAGCGCAGCAGCCGCATGGCGCGGATCACCGGGCTGACCAGTTGCGTCTTGTCTTCGTCGCCGCCGTCGGCGAGATCGGCGGCATCGCTAGCGTCGGGCACGGGCTGGTTCAGCTTGGGGTTCTTGCTCATCGGTTCCGTGGAAAAGGGGGGGGCGGCGAGGTCAGCCTGCGGACTTGGTGCTTAGCCGAGGGCTACCTGCCAGGCGTTGTAATCGTACACCCAGTCCGCGTTGCCGCCTTCCTTGAGCCAGGCATTGCTGCGCGAGCCGATCTGGATGCGGCTGGTGCGCTCAAAGCGCGCGGCCCGGTAGCGTGCGAGCGCGCTGGGGATGTCGTCGCCATTGGCTTCGGCCAGGCAGCGCGCCAGTACCACGCCATCCTCGATGGCCATGCCGGCACCTTGCGCCATGAAAGGCATCATCGGGTGGCAGGCGTCGCCCATCAGCGCGACGTTGCCGGCCGACCAGGCGGGCAGCGGGTCGCGCACGTAGAGGGCGGAGATCAGCACGTCGTCGCAGGCATCAAGCAGCGCGCGCGCTTCGGCATGGAAGCCAGCGTAGGCTGCGCGCACGTCTTCCACACGACCCGGCGTGGTCCAGGATTCGTTGCGCCAGGCTTCCTGCGCCACGGTGGCGAAGATAAAGATCTCGCGCCCGCGGTTGAGGGGGAAGGTGACGATCTGCGACGTCGCCTCCGGGCCCCACCACTTGGTGAAGGCCTGCAGGTTCGGCACGCCGGCAAGGCGCTCGGCGGGCACCACCGCGCGGTAGGCCACCACGCCGGTGAAGACCGGATGCTCGGGCCCGAACAGCGCGGTGCGCACGGCCGAGTGGATGCCGTCGGCACCGATCAGCACATCCACGTCTTCCTGTGTGCCATCGGCGAAATGCAGCGTGGCGCCGGCCGCATGCCGCTCGATCTGCGTCGCCTTCTTGCCCAGCTTGACACAGGCTGCCGGCAGCGCGGCTTCCAGCGCGGTCATCAGGTCGCCGCGGTGCATGGTGAGCTGCGGCGCGCCGTAGCGGATCTGCGCCTCGTCGGACATGGCCAGCCGCGAGGTCTCCTCGCCGGTGTTCCACACCCGGCTGATGCGGTGGCTGGGCCGCGCGGCGGTCTCGCGCAATGCCTCGCCCACGCCCAGGCCATCCAGCGCGCGCACGGCATTGGGCGTGAGATTGATGTCCGCGCCGACCCGCGCGAAGCGCGAGGCTTGCTCGAACACCACCACGTCCTTCCCGAGCTTGCGCAGCGCAATCGCCGCGGCGAGTCCGCCGATGCCGGCGCCGTTGATGCCAATCTTTTGTGATGCCATGGTGCTTGTTCCTCTGGGGTCGCCTTGGTGTGGGCCCGGGTGTGCGCCTCGCTGCTCAGCGGCTGCGCTTGCCGGCGTGTGTTCAAATATGAACGTAGTGTTCATAAAAGAATATAAAGACGAGGTGGGGATGTCAATCCGAGGGTTTACGCGGAGAGGACGAAAAAAGAGGCCGCATTAGGGCCTCAGGGGAAGCGGAGTGGGGGAGTGAGGGCGATGGTGCGTTGGCGGTAGTGCGCCGGGGGTTCTGGCCGGCCGGAAACCGAAGCCGGCAGCTTGCTGCCGAGCGCTGATCACTACGAAATCTGCCGCCATACGCCAGCGGTGATCTCCACCTCTGGAGCGTCGTCGTTGGCAATGGCTTGGCAGGCACGCAGCGGCATGCCATGTCTGGGACCCCAGAGCATCGAGCCGGGTTTGCCGTTGTTCGCCGCCGGTCAGAGTGCAAGCGTGGGCCGATGCGCGGCGTGTTCCTGGAGTTGGACCTCCCGAGTCGGCTAGGGTTGACGCTTAGAGCTTGGCAATACCCATCAACTCCGCGACCGTAACGTCAAGCGCAGTCGCAATTCTCAAAAGATGCATCATCCCCAGGTTTTGCCCTCCGCGCTCCACCGAACTCATATAGGAGCGGTCGATGCCGGCCCGATGGGCAAGCTCTTCCTGGGAAAGGTCACGCCGAAGGCGGACCTCTCTGATCGCGGATCCCAACTGAACAAGAGGGGCGGCACCACCGTGCCTTGGGGAAGCTATTGGCATTTCGCCATGCTCGGTCTATGATGACGATAAGACCACGGACGATATTACCCAAGCGCGCCACACCAGCGAATGGAGAGGGCTCTGAACACGCTTGTCAGACTTCGGAATATCGCCGCCACTGAATCAAAAACGGGATCCCTGTAGCAGTCCCTCACAAGAGGGGACCTGCAGGACATGACCGGGGTAACCGCAGTGCCCGGCACCCGCCAGAAGCTTGGCGGGCAACCGGTTGTTGAGCATCTGGGGAGCGAGGCAATCGCGCCCCCTCGGCCGGTCGGCCTAATGCAGCAAGCCGACACGGGCGGGACGATTAATCGACACACCCTGCCATTCGCCAAAAAGGTGATCCCATGACCGCGCGTCTGAAAACTCTCGCTCCCGCCGCCGATCCATCCGAGGCCAGCATGCTTGCCCAAGCGCTGCTGCCGGAGGAGTCCACGCCTGCGCCGACTGACTCCACTCGCGAAACCATCCACCAATCCTGCCACGACCTCCTGCGCGTCAGCGCAGGCCTGGAATCCCTCCTGCTCCTGCTGGAGCTACAGGCCGACGAGCAAGCCGCCAACAACGGCCTGCATGCCCTGCTGGCGCCGCTAAAGCAGCAGTTGGACCAGGCAGTGAACCGCGTGCAAGCACTGTACTGAGCCGCACCCGTTGCCCACACCTGCACTGCGGCTCGCAAGGCCGCAGGTGGTGGGGATACACACGCCTATCGAAGCAAGCCCCAGCCGCAGCCCCGTGCCGGGACGATGGTCGCCAACGCCGCCCATCGCCATATCGATGTCTGAGTTCGCACCCCGATCACAAAACAGGAGGTACCCATGACCGCCCACCAACGTCGCCCCCGCACCGCTGCCGAAGCACGGGAAGCCGCCGTGGAAGCCAGGCTGATAGCCGAGCCCTTGCTGCCGGACCACGAAGCGGATCCGAGCCACGAGACTGCCCACCAAGGCTGCCACGAACTGCTGCGCATCAGTGCGCATCTGGAATCCGTCATCACGCTGCTGAACCTGCACGCGGGCGATAGCCGCCTGCATGCCTTGCTGACACCGCTAAAACAGCAGTTGGACCAGGCAGTGAACCGGTGCAGGCGCTGTACCCGGGCCTGCGGGGGGCGTTCGGTATCCGCACCCGTGTCTCGAAGTGAGGATGTCAATCCGAGGGCTTACGCGGGGAGAACGAAAAAAGAGGCCGCATTGGGGCCTCAGGGGAAGTGAAATGGGAGGAGCAGGGGTGATGCGTTGGCGGTAGTCCGCCGGAGGAACTGGCCGGCAGGAAACCGAAGCCGGCAGCTTGCTGCCGAGCGCTGATCACTACGAAATCTGCCGCCATACGCCAGCGGTGATCTCCACCTCTGGAGCGTCGTCGTTGGCAATGGCTTGGCAGGCACGCAGCGGCATGCCATGTCTGGGACCCCAGAGCATCGAGCCGGGTTTGCCGTTGTTCGCCGCCGGTCAGAGTGCAAGCGTGGGCCGATGCGCGGCGTGTTCCTGGAGTTGGACCTCCCGAGTCGGCTAGGGTTGACGCTTAGAGCTTGGCAACACCCATCAACTCCGCGACCGTAACGTCAAGCGCGGTCGCAATTCTCAAAAGATGCATCATCCCCAGGTTTTGCCCTCCGCGCTCCACCGAACTCATATAGGAGCGGTCGATGCCGGCCCGATGGGCCCCCGACGAGCAAATTCCACGGATTCGACGGGCTGGAAAAGATTGAAAACCCCGAAAACCCTGCTGTCTCTCACAGCATAGGCATCGTTGACAGGCTGTCGTCGGCTCGCGTCAATTTCAATACGTGGACTGCCTTCCTTCGCCCGCATCCCTCTGGTCATCGACACGCGTGCCTCGCCCTCACAATGTAGGGTGAAGCCTCGCTGTCAGGCCGCCGTCATAAGCGGACACCTTCCTTCCTCTCGCCCCTCTGCGAGCGATCGCTGCCCCTGTGGAAAGATCGGTTGAGACTCTGAATTCAGTCTTACTAACATCTGATTAAAGCATGGCCGTTATTGTGGGCCAAAGTGTTAATTTTTTGTTAAATCCACTGACTGATTCGTTTGCTGAGCCATCAGAAGCGAATAAACACCGAAAGATTGGGAAATTTCCCAAAGTTCTGGCGATTTCACTCTGTTAATGTCGCGTCAAAATCCAGCGCGACAGAATTGCAGCGGCGCCACCTCGTTGAGCATGGGAAGCGTCCCACGCATCGTCTTATCCGATTTCGTCTACGTGCACCTTAGGAATGGTAGGAGCCCTGTGCGGTATGGCGAGACCGGGATGAGGCACCAAGGGAAGACGGTCACCGCAATGGCGGCGCACGGCCTGCGCCCTTACGCGCTGGCCTGTGGGCGCACCCGCTCACGGACACTTGCCTTGCCGCCGGCGTGGTGCCCGATGGCGGCACCACTGCGCCCACAGTCACGGTTGGGGGGGCAATGGCCGCACACCGTTGGCATCACCAATGCGGTTGGCGTGCCGCTCGCGCAGCCCAGCTACCAGGGCACAAAGGCGCCGCTTTTCTTGGCCACGCTCAACTGGACCTATTGAGCTGGGCCGATGAGCTGGGCCTGAAGCGGCCTGCCTGAACACAGAACACAGAACTCCGATACCCGATATCCGATGTCAAAGGAACCAACATGCAATCCCGGATCTTTCGCCTTATCGCCACCACCGCATTGGCTTTCAGCCTGCAGCCTGTCCTTGCCGCTTCGGTCAACGGCGTGGCAATCCCCGATGACCAGATCACCCGTGCCATGCAGCAGGCACAACTCCCCGACAACGACGCAACACGCAACGCCATCAAGCAGCAGCTGATCGCGCGCGAGCTGTTTCGCCAGGAGGCGGCCAAGGCCAAGGGGCTGGAAGCGCGGCCCGATGTGCAGCAGGCCCTGCGCGAGGCGAAGGACGCCATCCTGACCCAGGCCTGGCTCAAGGACCATATCAAGCCCGCGCCGGTCACCGAGGAACAGGTGCGCTCGCGCTACAACGCCATCGTGGCAAGCCTGGGCGACAAGGAATACAAGGGCCGCCTGATCGAGCTCGCCGACGATGCCGCGGCCGCCGCCGCGCTCGCGCGCATCCAGGCCGGCGAGGACTTCGCCAAGGTGGCGCAGCAGGTGAGCCTCGTGCCGTCCAAGGCCAGTGGTGGCGCGATGGACTGGCTCAGCTTCAAGGTGCCGGCGCAGGAAGGCCAGACCCAGAACCTGCCCTTGCCGCTTGCGCAGGCGCTGTCCACCCTGCCCGCTGGCGCGGTGAGCGCCACCCCCGTGGCCTGGAACAACCGCCGCTTCCTGGTCAAGGTTGACGAAGTGCGCGCGACCCGTGTCCCGGCCTATGACACCGTCAAGCCCGGCATCCAGCAAGCGTTGCAGGCGCAGGAACTTGAGCGGGCCACGACCACGCTGGTCACGCAGTTGCTGGGCAAGGCAAAGATCACGCAGTAAGGCGGCACGCAAAGGCCGCCCGCCCTCCTACGCGACCCGCCCTAAGACATCCAGTTCGACGCACTGCCAGGAAGCACCATGTACCGCGTGAAACAAGCCGCTCTGCCTCAGGACAACGCACAACCCGATCCATCGCTCGGCCTCTCCATGGCCGAGCGTGGCCGTCGCCGCTGGTGGGTGCGTGCGCTGGCTGGCGTGGTGGCCATCACGACCTGGATTGCGCCGCTGCAGATGTCCTTGCAGCAAGCCCGGCAGGCGGCAGGGGCGTTGGCGGCGGGCGCCTCGGATCCGGCTAGTCTTGCGATACAGTCCGGCGCCGCGCGGCAAAGCCTGATGCGCTGGGCAGTCGCGCACCTGCCGGTGACGGTCAGCTTTGGTCCTGCGGCGGCCCATGCCGCGCCGGTCACCGACCCGAACGCGCCGGTGCGTTTCACCCCGTCGATTGGCATCACCAGCGGACCGGGTGCGCCGGCGGGCGGCGTGCCCGTCGTGGGCATCACCACGCCCAACGCGGCGGGTATCTCGCTCAACCAGTACCGCGCATTCGTGGTCGATCCGATCGGTCTGATCCTCAATAACAGCACCACCGGCGGCGGCACGTTCCTCGGCGGCCAGGTGGGCGCCAACGCCAACCTGGCCACCTCTGGGCCGGCTGGCCTGATCATCAACCAGGTCACCAGCCAGACGCCCGCCCAGGTCAACGGCACCATCGAAGTGTTCGGCGCCCCGGCCGGGGTTGTGATCGCCGCGCCCGGCGGGGTCTATACCCGTGGTGCGAGCTTCACCAACACCACCCAGGTGACGCTCACCACCGGCGTGCCGCAGTTCCTGTCGGGCACCGGGGCAGCCACCAGCTTCGATGCCGCCACGGCCGCCGGCTTCCTCGTGCAGGGCGGGCGCGTGCAGATCGCCAACCCGTCGCCGGGGAACCCCAACGGCGTGGGCATCGAGGGCACGGTCGGCAATATCAACCTGATCGCCGAGTCGATCGGTGTCGATGCGGCGCTTTATGCGGGCCACCAGATCAACCTGGTGGCCGGACGCCAGTTGGTCACGCCCACCGCTACGCCCACCGCTGCACCATCCGGCGGCGCCTTTGCCACCACGGCCACGGGCGCGAACAACGCGGCCAGCAACACCAGTGCCGCCAGCGGCCTGGCGATCGACGCCACCGCGTTCGGTGCCATGACCGCCGGGCAGATCCATATCGTGAGCACCGCCGCGGGCCTGGGCGTGCGCGCCGATGGCAATCTCGCGGCGTCGGCCAGCAACCTGACGCTGGACTCCGCCGGCAACCTGAAGGTTGGCAGCACCTACGCCAAGCAGGCGGTCGCGCTCAATGCCGCCGGCGCCGTGGTGGCGTCGGGCAATGGCCACAGCGAGGCCGGATACACCCTCAATGCCGGGCAGGACGCCACACTGGGCGGCACGCTGAACGCGGGCAAGGCCGCGGCGGTGTCGGCAGGTGGCTCGATCCACGGTGCCGGTGGCATCCAGGCGCAGAACGCCGTGACCCTGGCCGCCGGCGGCAGCGTGGATGTGGGCGGCGCGGTCCGTGGATCGCAGGTCGCCATCTCGGCGGCGGGCAACGATGGCCGTGGCGATATCCATTTGCGCGGCGATGTCAGCGCGCCGGGCACGATCCAGCTCAACGCGGCGCGCGACACCACCATCGACGGCAGCGCGGTCTCCGCTTCCGATCTGGACCTGTCCACCCAACGCCATCTCACCATCAACGGCATGGCGGGCAGCACCGGCGGCAATGTGTCGCTCACCGGCGTCACCGGCAACGTCACCACCACCGGCAACGTCGTGTCGCCCGGCACGCTTGCCGTCACCGCGGGCACCGATGCCAATCTCGGCGGCCAGGTGCTCGCCACCGGCCCGGTTGGCGTCACCGCCCGCAGCGGGAGCATCACTACCAGCGGGCAGATCGGCAGCAATGCCAGCCTCTCCCTCACCGCCGCGCAGAACGTCACGGTGGGCGGCCAGGCCCAGAGCGCGGGCAAGGCCACCATTACCGCCACCGCCGGCAGCGCCGCGATCAACGGCGCGCTGACCAGCGATGGCGACGCCGCTATCGCGGCGGGGCAGAACGCCAACGTGGCCGGCAGCGTGGCCAGCGGCGGCAACGCCACGATCCAGGCTGCGGCGGGATCGGCCACGGTGAGCGGCACACTCTCCAGTGTGGGCAGCGCCACCGTGAATGCGGGACAGAACCTCACCCTGGGCGGCAGCGTGCTGACCGGCGCCGATCTGGCGGCCACGGCCGGGCAGACGCTCAAGGCGGGTCAGCTCACCTGGGTGGGCGGCAACGCGACGTTGCGTGGCACGGATATCCAGGTCGGCTCGGCGGCGGGTTCCGGCACAACCGGGGGCAATGCCGTCACCGGCACGCTCGATGCGACCGCCACGCGCAGCCTCGCCCTGACCGGCGACACCACGGCCGCCAACATGACGCTGGGCGGCCAGTCCATTGCCAACAGTGGGGCGACGATCGCCACGCAGCAGCTCACGGTCAACGGCGGTGCGGTGAGCAACGCCGGGACGCTCGCAGGCAACCAGGTTAGCCTGACTGCCTCCAGCCTGACCAACCGCGGCACTGTCGGCGGCCAGACCGTCAACGTCACGGTGGCGAACGCCCTGGACAACGCCCAGGGCCTGATCGCAGGCGCCAAGCATCTCGCCGTCACCAGCGGCGCGCTCGCCAGCAACCAGGGCGGCACCCTCTTCGCCGGCGACCTCACCGGACACGCGCCCACGACAGGCGACCTGACGCTGAGCATCACCGGCGGCAGCGGGAGCTTCAACAACGCGGCAGGCCAGATCCTGGCGGGCAACAACCTGAGCGTGAACACGCCGAACCAGGTGTTCGACCCATCGGCGGCCACCGCCGGCACGCTGAACGCCAACGCCACCCTGACCCTCGCCGCGCTGGCCATCAACAACACCGGCACGTGGAACGTGCCAGGCGGCAACGTGGTGCTCAATGCCAGCCAGGGCATCACCAACACCGGCACGATCCAGAAATCCGGCGACCTGACCCTGGCCACCGGCGGCACGCTCACCAATGCCGGGCAGATCGTCAGCGGCAGCCATCTCTCGCTGTCCGCTGGCGCCTTGACGAACACCGGCACCCTGCACGCCAACGGCAATCTGGCGCTGGGCGGCAACGTGGCCAACCAGGGCACCGCCGAGGCCCTGGGCAACCTGACTGTCACCGGCGGCGACTACGACAACCGTGGTGGCACCAGCCAGGCCGGCGGCGACATCAAGGTCGATATCTCCGGCACGCTCAACAACATCGGCAGCGTGATCGGCGCCAACGGCAATTTGCATATCGCCGCGGGCGCGGTCATCAACGACCGCACCGCGCCGGTGGATGCGGGCAGTTCCTTCACCAAGGTGGTCAACGACAGTCTGCTCAACGCGACCATCATCGGCAGCTATTCGCCGTGGTTGCCAGGGGGGTCCTGCGACAGCTGCCCTGCCTATGCACCAGGCGCAATATCCAACATCACGCTGGCCGACGTCAGGCGCAATCCCGATGGTTCCGTACTGCTGGTTCGCGGTGCGGAGATCATTCCCTCGAACGGGGACCAGCAGTACGGACAAGACCTGTGGCACCTGATCCCGGCCGCCCCGGGTGCGGCTAGGGTGCCGCCCTTCCTGCTGACGCCCGAAAGCACCCTCAATATTGGCGTACCCACCGTCGACCATACGGTGGTGCGCCAGGCCGACGGGACCGCCGGCGAGATCATCAGCGGCGGGAACCTCGACATCGGCACGGCCTCGCTCTCGAACAAGGGCGGCATTATTTCGGCGGGCAGGAACGCGACGCTCAACGTCGGCAGCCTGGACAACAGCCGTTCTGCAACGCTGGTCAACAGTACCGGGGATGCGGTGAACCAGGGCGAGCTCTCGGCCTTCATGGCGCAGCTCGCGGCACTCACAACGGGCAATACCGACGTCCACGGACCGGGGCCGCTGGTCTACGGCGTGCCGCCGAGCATGAGTGCCTGCGACAGCTGCTTCGCGCCGCCGCCATGGTCGCCGGTCGCGCAAGGCAAGACTGCCACTGGCGCGGCTGCGGCCGCACCCAGCCAGGTCACTACCAGCTACCAGCTCGGCAAAGCCGGCCAGATCACCGCCGGCGGCAACCTGAATCTCACCGGCACCGGCGACCTGACCAATGCCGGCGACCTGGCCGCGGCGGGCAAGGTCGCCATCAAGACGCCGGGCACGTTCACCAACAAGGGCGTCTACGACAGCAAGATCACCACAACGCCCGGCTGCGTGGCGGGCGCGCCGGACTGCCCGGGCGACAGCAATCCCCGCGTGGATTCCCTCGCCTGGCAGCAGACGCCCGGCACGGTGGCCGCTGGCCAGACGCTCACGATCAGCGCGGCCAACATCCAGAACCTGAACGCAACGCTGGCCGCGCAGGGCGATATCACCCTGAACGCCACCAGCAGCGTGACCAACCGCTCCGGCGCCATTCAATCACTGACCGGCGATGTCTCGATCACCGCGCCGACGCTGGTCAACACCACCATGGATACCGCGCGGCTGTACAAGAGCTACGGCGGCCAGAACCCACCTTACGCCGGCGGCTGCAATCCCGGTGGCACCTACGGCAACAGCCAGTGCGCGGCGAATGAGGACGCCGCCGCCGGCCCAGCCGGCGTCATCTCCGCCGCGCGCGACGTCCAGCTGTCCGGCACGAACCTGACCAACAAGGGCGCCCTCATCACCGGCGGGCGCAACGTCACGGTCGGCATGGCCGGCACCATCGACAACAACAGCATCCCGCTCAACGCCGACTGGGTAGGACGCTGGCAGGAAGACCACAGCGGCGGCGACCGCTGGCACAACACCGGCGGGCGCGCCACGCTCGGCAGCCTGGAGTCCGGTATCCAGGCCAGCAACGCGCTGTCGGTGACGGCCGGCGGCCAGGTGCTCAACACCGGCAACCTGATGGGCAGCACGGTCGACGTCACCGGCGCCGCGCTGGTAAACGGCTACACCAGCCCCACGCAACCCACGCCGCCCGCAACCGGCGCGCAGCAAGTCATCCCGCTGGGCCCCGTGGCAGCACCCGGCGGCGCGGTACCGGCCGCCACGCCGGTGAACAACCCGACCACCCCCTGGCAGTTCAACTCGGTCATCGTGGCCACACCGGCAGCGCCCACCACCGGCAGCAGCCCGACCATCGACTGGCACTTCAACGCCAACCTCGCCGGCAACCCGGTCACCGCGCCCAACGGCACCACAGACCGCGCGCAATACCTGAACAACAGCCCGGCCACCGCCGTGCTGGCCGGCGTCACGCCCGACAGCCTGCTCGCGCAGTTGCCCGCCGAACTGCGCCCGGGCAAGGTCAGCTTCTACTACGACCCCTACACCGAAGGACAAAGGCTCCAGCAAGCCGCGCTGCAACAGACCGGCCAAGCCAGCTTCGTGAGTGGCCTGGCCTGGGACAGCCAGAACCAGCTCTCGGTCACCGACCAGGAAAAGCTGAGCCTCTACAAGAACGCGGCCGACTATGCCAAAGCGCACAACATCGCGCTGGGCACGGCGCTGACGCAGACGCAGGTCAACGAGCTCGACAAGCCCCTGCTCTGGTACGTGCAGAAAGCCGTACCCGACCCGAACTGCAACACGGTCGCCAGCACCGCGTGCCCCACGGTGAACGCGCTGGTGCCGCAGGTGTACCTGCCCGAGGGCTACGCACAGGCGCTCACCAAGCCGATCGGCGGCACCATCGCCGGCGACAAGGTGAGCCTGGACATCGCCGGCCAACTGCGCAACAGCGGCGCCATCACGGCAGCCGACACGCTCAACGTGAAAGCCGGCAGCATCGACGCCGGCCCCAACGTGGTGGACATCGGCACCTCAGCCTACAAGGCCCAGGGCGGCTGGAACGTGATCACCGGCACGGTGGTGCAGCCCGGCGGGTTCATGAGCGCCATGCGCATGAACATCGAGGCCGGCAGCATCCACGCGGTCAACAACGCGTTCCTGATCCGCAACGCCGACGGCACGGTCGACGAGGCCGCAACCGTGGCGCTGGTGAATCAGCTGAAGGCCAACCTGGGGTTGAACTACACCGAAGGCACGGTCGCTGACGATATTCATACGCAGTTTATTAAGGAGAAGAAGGGGTTCGGACCGCTTGGTCAGATTGTGATGATGGTGGCGGCGGTTGCCATCTCGATCGTGACTGCGGGGGCTGCTGCGGCGGTCATGGGCGTGGCCTTGGCGCAGATGACGCTGGCGCAGGCGATGATCGTGGCCGCCCTCTCCAGCATGGCCAGTAGCGCTTTCACCCAACTCGTTTCCGGCCAAGGGTTGAACTTCGGGAAGCTGGCGACGGCCGGTGCGATTGGCGCGATCACGGCGGGCTTGACCAAGGGCATCACCTTTGACGGCAGCAGCTTCGGGGTGAGTGCATGGGGGAAGTCCCTGGAGGGAACGAATACCCTGGCAAACCTGGCGGGCACGAACAGCGTCGGTGGCGTAATGCAGGCGGCCCAGAATGGCGCGACCGGCACGCTGGCACAGCAGGCCGTGGGCTTCGTTGGCACGGGCTTGATCAATGCCGGGGTCAGCACGGTGTTCAACGGGGGCAGCTTTGGGAATGCGCTCAAGGGCAGCCTGGTGGCGCAGGCGGGGGCGTTGGGTGCCAACAGCATCGGCGCGAATACCGAAGCGGGTTCCTTCGAGAGCATCGCCAGCCATGCGGCGCTTGGATGCGTCGCGGGCGTGGCCGGAAGCGGCGATTGCGCGGCCGGCGCCATTGGTGGGGCTACCGGTGCGGTCATGTCGCCGCTGGTTGGCGGGGCGCTGGGAATCGAGACGAACGCTGACCGGTCCAATATGTTGAATCAGGTTGTCGTGATCGGTGCTTCGATGTTGGCCGGCGGTGCCCTTGCCAACGCGCTTGGGCAGAATGGCATATCGGCGGCAGGTGCTGCCCAGAACGAGGCCGCAAACAACTACCTGTCGCCAAAGCAAGCCGGCGCGCTAGAGCGAGCCAAGGCGCAATGCGCCGCAGGTGACGCGTCCCAGTGTACTCTGCGGGATCAGCTATTGTCGCTGGACGCGACTTCACGCAAGCAATTGAATGCGTTGGCGGACGCTTGCGCGAACGGAAGCGCAGTTGCATGCCAAACCGCACAATCGGCGGTGTCGCTTTTGAACAAGATCGCGAAGGGAGACGTGAAAGATTGTGGTGGTGGGGTGGTTGATTGTCTGGCAGCCTATCAGCCAAGTGCGCAGGAGCTTTCGGGGGTCGCGGCCAAGCTGCCTGGAGCGGGTAGCGGAGCTGTGGTGCCGACGGCAGATCCCATTACTGCAGCGGCGTTGATTCGCTTAGGGCTTGCCAACCCCACAGTTGGCCTAGCGACCGGATTTGGTGCTGGCAGCGGCGAAGCGCTAAATCAATTTCTGTTTGGCGACGGCTCATTCAACTATGAGCGCATAGTTAATGCGTCAATCATTGGCGCCGCGACGGCGCCGTTCGCCGGCGTCTTTTCCGGCTATGCTGGCACCGCACTGCTTGGTGGCGGCGCCAATGCGGCTGCCACGGCTTATAACAATAGTCAATCTGGTTCGAATGATTCAATCTTGGCGGCCGGAGCAGTAGGCATGACCTTCGGAGCCGGAGCCAAATTTCTCGGGGATACCACAGGACTATTTGCGGGCCGCGTACTGAACTACACGAGACAATACGACCCTTCTCTTGGTGTATTGCTTCAGCCAGCAGGAGGGCGGTTGATAGTCAACCCCGTTCAAAGTAGTTTGCCAAGTATCCTACGCGATATGAATGGCATGCTGTTGCCTGCCGCCGGCGGGGGCGTGCATCTACCGGAAACGCCTGCAGCTAATGGGAGGAAACCATAGTGGATAAACATATTCGAAAAATTTTCGCAGAATTGTATTGTCAACCCAAACGTGATGATCGCGATCCGGGGATTATGTGGGGGGTAAATAGATTTATCGGATTGCTTCTGATGTATCCGGTTGGATGGTTGTTTGTTGCGATTGTCAGGGTGTACCGTGGCGATGGATGGCAGTGGTTCTACGTTAAATATCTATTAAATGGTGAAATATTTATTTTTCTCGGATTTATTTTGTTAAATATTTATGCAGTATCCCGATACGGGTGGCGAAAATTCATTCGTTTGATACGTGACACCCGGTGAGTTCGCTATGAGACCAATGATTGGTAGCATGGCTCGCTGCCCGCTACGATGGTTGATGGCTTTCAGAAACTAAATCCAAACATACGCTCCTATGAACACCTTAGCTCTGATGCGTCTGCGCCGCCTCTGGGTGCTATTTGCCTGCGGCGTGGCCTTGTCCGGTTGCGCCCCGATGATCGCAACAACACCGTCATCCGTCGAACTTGCACAGGATGGGACCACGGCGCGATCCATCACGATCCAGGCACCAGCAGTGATCCAGCTCGATACGGGGTACTCGCGAACATTGGCTGCCAAATCCGTATGGAAGCCGGTGGGACGCGTGCCGCAAGGGGCCGTCTACCGGCCGGTCGGAACGATCTTCACGATCGAGGGCCGTCAGGTCCACGAAGCCTACCTTGTCCTCAAAGACAAAAAACTGGTGGGCTTCTATTTGCCGGGGGAGCAGAACTACTCCCCGCTTTCAACCGTAGTACCTCTGACCTTTGGAGAAACCGAATGAAACGAGTTGTACGTATGGCAATGGGTGGGATGGCGATGTCGTTGCTGATGGCGGGTTGCGCATCGGGTGTGAAGCATTCCGATATGGCGGCCTCGATCCCGACGATCAAGCCGGGCGAGGGGCGTATCTACTTCCTGCGCTCGGCGTCCATGTTCGGCGCCGCGATCCAACCGGACCTTCGCCTAAACGGCCAGGTTGTGGGGGAATCCAAGCCAGGCGGCTTCTTCTTCGTGGACCGGCCTGCCGGCAAATATGTGGCCTCGGCGGCGACGGAAACGGAGAAGACGCTCAGCTTCGCCCTGGACGGTGGGGAAACGAAGTATGTGCGCAGTTCGCCGTCAATGGGCCTGATGGTGGGCCGCGTGGTGCTGGAGCTGGAAACGCCCGACAAAGCCAAGGAGGAGCTGTCGTCCTTGAGCTATACCGGGGACGTGGTGAAGGCGTCGGCAAAGTGAGCTGGAAACTCAGGCTGGGCGGCGTCATGCTGGCATCGCTCGATTGATCGAGGAACAAGGGTGGGCGAACAGTTTTTTTAGCGCCGTCCACTTCCCTCCGCTTTACGGGTGACCTTCCGCCGCGTCCTTCGTCGCGATCGCCCGGTGGCTGGAGGCTGCAATCCCGGTGGCACCTACGGCGACAGCCAGTGCGCGGCGGATGAGGATGCCGCCGCCGGCCCAACGGGCGTCGTCTCGCGCTGCACGCGACGTCCAAATTCCCAATTGTTCAAAGTTCTCCCATGACGTCTTTCTTGCCCCGCCGGTCATTGTTGGGTGCGCTGATAGCGCTACCGCTTTTGCTCACCGGATGTGCCGTAATGCCCGAATACGCGCCAAAAGGCGCCCCTGACACGCAGGCACGCCTGCGCATCAAAGCGATGGATATGTACGCGTATCCCGCCATCATTCTTGGGACCGTCGAGCAGGACAACGAACCCAAGCGGCAGTTGCTTGCCGTCTTTTCGAAGGGATGGGCAGGGATCGGCAAGACCCCGAAGGAAAGCGAGCGCATCGGCATGCCGGCCTCGACAGATCAGGATACCAACATGCCCGTGCTCGAGCGCTACGTGAGCGCGGGACAGCCGCTCTCGCTAATGTTTACGGCCACGCTTGACGGCAGTCTTGTGTGTCGCGCGGCGGCAGTGATGACACCTGAAGCAGGGCACGATTACGAGCTCGTCGTTCTGCTGCAAGGGACGTCGATTGGCGGCAATGGACGATGCGGACTGCTCGCTTATGAGCTCAAGCCTGGCGCAGGCCCGGACAACCGCGTGCCGTTCATGCTGCGGCCCCGGGCGGTGGCCGAGCGCTAACTTCGCGAAATGAGCAACATTGATATGAGTGAAAGCCAACCTCCATGCCAGGAATGATGAGAACCTTGATTTTGAGCGCTTGTGCACTCGTCCTGACCGCTTGCGTGACGAGATATCCGGAGCCCACGTCGGGCGACCGTGCCAGGATCCGGATGGTGAAGACAGGTCCGTCGGCAAGCACAAGCTTCCACACTTTTTCCAACATGCCGGCGGGAGACTGTATCAAGCAGGGCGTGGAGCTTGGCGAGCAGCGTATCGCTCTGTTTGACAACCCATTGGCTCATTACAACGCCAGCCTTGGGATTCCCGGCAATGACGCCCAGGCTAGCCAGCGTTTCTCGGAAGCCTACATTCATGCAGGCAGGCCTTTCCTGCTCGATGCATTTGTCATAGGCGCCAACGTTCAAAATTCATATCAATGTCGTGTCGCCGCATTGTGGAGCCCGGAGTCCGGGGCAGCCTATGAGGCGGTGCTTCACTGGACGGGCAGCGCGTGCCAATTGACCGTTTCCAAGGTAGAGGCAGGCGGGCCTGATGGCGTTGCTCTTAAGCGTCCGGTAGACGCCAGGTTTCTGAAGACTTGTGAAGCGCCGGGCAAGTGAACACCACGACGTGACCGGACGGGCAATCCTGTGTGTGTGAGGGAGCGATTTTCCCTGGATTTAGGGCCGCACGGCTCGGCGTGGAGCCGCCGTGGCGGCGGGGGATGGCTGTAAGGTGCGCAATGAATATTCAGATAAATGGCGAAGTGGTGAGAAGCGAGGTGGATTTTCATCGAGAACTAGCTTCCATCCTTGGGGTTGAGTCATCCTACGGCTTCAATACGGACGCGTTATGGGACCTGCTTAGTTCAGGTGTGGGGAGGCCCATTTTTTTAAGATGGGTGAATGCAGGTGTCTCAAAAAAAATCATGGGTAAATCGTATTTTGATATTTTAAACATCCTGGAGAGAGTGAAAATGCAGGATGAGGGATTCGGTTGGGTTGAAAAATTTACTTATAAGATCGATTTTTAGGGCGAGAAAATACTGATCATCTCAATTTTGTTACATGTACTTCTTACGCTCGGCCTCCATGTTCGGCGCGGCGATCCAACCGGACCTTCGCCTAAACGGCCAGGGGCCTGGCAGCTATTCCGGCCCTCCGGCATTTGGCTCGCCAATCGGCCGGCAGATCAAATTGCGACTGGAGATCGTGCATTTATGTACTGGACGGATTATTTCCTGCCTTCGACGAAGGGGCAATTCAAGCGCCTTGCCAATCTGTTGGTGGTAGCCGCAATGTTGGGTGGCACGCAAGGAATTCCGCGTGCCAATGCGGCATCCGGCCAGCCTGACGGCGCGATGGCGGTCGTGCGGAGCTGGACTATCCTGCAAAAGATCCAAAGCGAATGTCCGGGGGGGGGGGGCCGATGAGCGTTGGCGACTCGATCGCATCGATCAGGCGGTTGCCCCGTCCCATAGGTTCTCTGCCCGACGATATGCGGAGGAGCTGACTAAGAGTTCCGCGTGGCAATCTATCCTCGGCAAAGACATTCAGACGCTGCTGAACATGACGAATGGCTGTGGGACGCCTGCGATGCTGGAGTGGCAAGCGGGTATGCGCCGACAAATCGATGCATTAACGCAAGCGCTTGCTGGCGATGTTGTGAGCCACTGGCCATCTGAAGCGCTACAGACGCCCGTCAAAATCTCTGTCGGTGCGCTGAAGGCCGTTGATGACGACGATCCTGGCTATCTCCGTGTGTCCATATCCAACCCTGGCACCGATGTATTAGAGATTGCACTATCAGGCAAGGACCTGCACACCGGGCTTTGCAGAGATCTCAGCTCTGCAGATTTGCCGATTACCGCTGGCACGGATCTCCCGACGCAGCTACTTACGCTGCGCCCGGGTGCGGACATCGCAGCGCGCCTCGTGCTCGATGCGGCCTGCATGCCTGCAGATTCCGCCGCGCTGGTTGGTGCGTTGATCGTTGTCCGCGGCGGGGTGATGGAGTATCGCTCCTTCGGACAGGTCGACATTCCGCGAAAGGCAGTGTCCAGGCAATAATTGTGGTCCGGCGGCGCGATACGCCAGCCTGCCACTGGCGCGGCTGTCGCCGCGCCCAGCCAGGTAACCACCAGCTACCAGCTCGGCAAAGCCGGCCAATTCACCGCCGGAGGCAACCTGAATCTCACCGGCACCGGCGACCTGACCAATGCCACGCCGCACGCAACCGGCACGCAGCAAGTCATTCCGCTGGGTCCCGTGGCAGCCCTCGGCGGCGCGGTACCGGCCGCCACATTGACGGGCGGATCTCCTTATTTGACTGCCTGCTCGCGGTTCACGGGGTAGACGGTGCTGATTGAGGCAATGAAGGCTTTGCCAGCGGAATTCAGGCCCTTTGCGCCAAACTGGATGCCGATCTCGACGAATACATAGCCCGTTTTCACAACCTCGGTCTTGTTGACGCGGCTGCCGATCGGAAGCTTTACGTAGAGGCCGCCAGGGCTTTGCAGAACACACTCGCCGATCGCATCGACATGGAGAAGCCGGGCAAGCTCGGAGAGCTCTTCCTTCCCGGAAATAACATGGAGCTCTGCCGATTGGGCATCCATCCGGAGCACGTACTCGCCGCCGCTGTTGCGTTCAATATGAAGCAGGTCTTCGCGCTCTTCTCCAATGAAATACGCCATGAGAAATGGGGCGCACGCGCTTGCGACTTGCGCCCGGGGCAGGGTATCGGCTGCGGCAGGCGGCGAAGCAAGCGCAAGCCCGAGCATCATGGTGAGGGCACCAATCCATCTCTGGTAACGTGCGGCCTCACCTGGGCGCGTCTCCCGACTGATTCCGGCACGTACTTCGTCACCTCGGTCTTTCATCGTTTTCCTTTCATCGTTTTCCTTGCCTCTTTCCGGTCAGAATTCACGCAATACCCAGCCACTGATAAACGCAAAATACTCGCGCAGCCAGGCGTTGTAACGCAAGTAAAGCGGCGTTGGCGCTCCTGCGCCAGACACTGCCTGGAACCCAGCCTTACGCGCGATCCGCTTTGCGCGCACCAGATGAAAATCACTGGTCACCAGCACCAGCGGGTCTGCGGCGCTCACGCCCTGTTGCGCAAGCAACCGGTGGCTGAAGAGCAGGTTTTCCTCCGTGCTGGTGCTCCGGTCCTCCCGGATCAGGCGCTGCGGTGCCAGGCCGTGCGCGATCAGGTAGTCCGCCATGATGTCCGCCTCACTGCACCGCAGCCCGAAATCCTGGCCGCCGCTCACCACGACTCGCGCTGCCGGCCATTGCCGCGCCAGCGCCAGCCCTTTGTCCAGCCGTGCAGCCAGGGTGGGCGACGCGGCGCAACGTGGCGTGCCGGAGCCCAGTATGAGGATGGTGTTTGCCGTCGGTCCCGTTGCCGGGAAGTTCGCGTTGCTGGCGCTGATGAAATAGAAGAACATCCCGAGCGTCACCAGCCACACGGCAAATGCTGTGCGGCCCAGCGCCCAGATCCATCGATGCCGTGGGCTGGCCGCGCGCCATCGCGCTACCCGCTCCCAGCGCCATGAGAGCGCGAGAAAGGCCGCGCCGATCGCCAGAGGGAGGACGACCCCGAAGTTGAACAGCCCCATCAGCATCAGGGCGATGGCATCGGCCACCAGCAGTGCGCCAAGCAGGGCAAGGCAGGCGCGCCGCCAGAATGCGCCAGTCTTCAAGTCATGCATTGTTGTTTGGACCCATATCGTTAGTCAGTATGTTTAAGCGTGATGCAAGGCCAGGCGCTGGCTGCCTGGCCATGCGGCCTTCAGATCAATCGACAATGACGGGCGTGTCACCTGCATCCAGGCAAACGGTCAGTTGCGAGCCTGCTTTGCTGAAGGCGCAATGCGGTAGCGGCGCGCGCAGCGCGTTGGCGAGGGGGATGGCGACGAAGATCAGGATCAATGAGCCGGCAACCACGGACCGCGCGAGCATCCTTGTGCTTGATATCGGGCGATGGCGCTGTGCGCGGGCCGCTCTGACATGCAGGAATACCCCGCCAATCAGTAGCGCCACGCCGACCAGCATCGCCGCGGCAATCTCTTCCCGCTCTGGCGATAGCAACAGGTTGCCATCGTGCGTTGCGGGATAGTGCACCAGCCACCAGGCCCCCGCGCCTGTCTGCACGATCCCGGCCATGCACCAAGCTGCGCGGTGCCCGTCCAGACGAAATGCCGTTGCCAGGAGCAAGCCCGCCATCGCCGCGATCCAGGCGCCGGCATACATCATTTGATTGAAACTACCGCCGAACAGGGTGCCGCCCACGTCCAGTGGCCGCATCCCATGGAAGTCGATCAGGCCAAGACACGTCAGGATGCCCAGAAGGGCAATCCAGCTCAGCGCGGTGTCCAGCCATAACCACCGCTTGGGCACAGGATGCGTCATTGCGTCACGGGTGCATTGCCGGCGTTCGGCCCACGCATCATCGAGCCTGGCTCTCGCCCAGCGAACGCAGGAGGGCCGGCACCTTGGCGCTGCTGGTGGCCTGCACGCGGGTGATGAGATCGTAATCCACCCGGCGCATGCCGTAAGTCTCGGCGATATCGTGCTGCAGGCGGTGCCAGAGGTGGCAGGTCATCTGCGCGTCGGCCATGGCCCGGTGGGCGCGCCCGGCCTTCGGCAGGCGCAGCATATCCACCAGCGTCGACAACCTGTGGTTCTGCGCATGCGGGTAGACGCGCCGCGAAACGAGCATCGTACAGGCAAAGGTCTGATCGGCCGGCATGCCCAGCAGCGAGAGCTCGGCTTGCCAGAACCTGCGGTCGAACCCCGCGTTGTGGGCTACCACGGGATGCTTGCCGACGAACTGGGCCACCTCCCGCATCACCTTCGACGCTGCGGGTGCCGATGCAATCATGTCGTTGGTGATGCCGGTAAGGTGCACGACGTCCGAGGGAATGCGTCTGCCCGCGTTCATCAGGCTTTGATACTGGTCGACGACTTCCCCGTCGCGCAGCAGCATGACTGCGATTTCCGTGGCACGGTCGCCTTGACGCGGTGACAGTCCTGTCGTTTCAAAATCCAGAACCGCAACGGTCTGCATGGTGTTCTTTTCCTGTTTCCTATGGTTAGTGAATCGCCCGCCCCGGGGTGGCGGGTCAGGACGACTGCGTCTGCGCTGCCGGTGCGGGCTGCATCGCCCGCCGCCGCGCGCGCGCCGCCAGGCCGCTGCCCAATGCCCAGCGCAACGTGGGCGCCAGCACGCGCATTCCGGCCAGCGAGACCGGACGGCGGATCGCGGTGCTGCCATGCAGCCCGAGCTCGCGCTGCGCCCAGCGCGGCAATAGCGCAATGCCAGCGTCTCCCATGACCCGCACCGCCGGCACCAGCAGCGGGCTGGCCACCGGCATGGCCATGACCAACCGCACCACTTCGCGGGTGCGCTCGCTCACTACCAGTTGAGGGCGCATGCGCTCCAGGTAGCCGGCGATGGCGTCGGCGCTGCGTGGCACGCCGGTGGCGCCCAGGCGCTCGGCGATCTGTGCCACTTCCGCGTAGTAGCGGTCCTGCTCGGTGACCGAGAGCGGGCCGACATAGCGCAGGTAGGCGGTGAGAAAGCTCGACACCTCCGCCACATGCACCCAGGTCAGCAACGCCGGATCGTCGGCCGCGTAGGGGCGGCCATCTGGCGCCGTGCCCTTGATCGCCGCGTGGATGCGCCTGACCCGGTCAATCAGCGCCAGCGCATCGGCGCGGTTGCCGTAGGTGGTGCCGGCGATGAACTGCGCGGTGCGGCCCAGGCGGCCCTGCATATCGGTACGAAAGGTGGAATGATCCCATACTCCGGCCAGCGCCAGCGGATGCATGGTCTGCATCAGCAGGGCGCTGACGCCGCCGGCCAGCATCGCGGGGAAATCCGCGTGCACGCGCCAGCAGACTGCGTCCGGCCCGAACAGGCCGGAATCCCCGGGCGGGTTGTCGTAGTCGAGGCTGAGGCCGGAGTTGCTGCGGGTCAGGCCCCGCACCTGCGCGCCGGCACGGGCGCGCAGGCGGTCGAGCAGCCGCCGGGGGAGGGGGACGGCCTGGGGCGTCGAGGGTGGGGTGCCGGGTTGTTGGCCTTGTGAGCCGCTCATAGGTGCCTGGGGTGCGAGATATGCGAGGTTGATCGAGCGCCGCTCAGTCAATGCTCAGTAGTAATGCTCAGTAGTAATGCAGGTCGGTCGCCTTCCCCCAGAATACACGGTAGGCATACACCGTGTAACCCAGGATGGTCGGCAGCACCACTGCCGCGCCCACCAGGATCACCCCCAGCGACTCCGGCGCGCTCGCAGCTTGCCAGATATCGATCTTGTCCACCACCAGGTAGGGGAAGATGCTGTAGGCCAAGCCGTTGAACGCCATCAGGAAAATCACCGCCGTGCCGGCGAAGGGCACCCAGCACCAGCGGTCGTTGCCGCGGTCGTGCATGGCCGGCAGGCGCCGCAGCAGGCGGTCGATGAGGATGAACAGCGCCACCGTGACCAGTGGGATCGGCGCCAGCAGGATGATGTTGGGCAGCGAGAACCATTTGTCGAAGATGCGCTGGCTCACCATCGGCGTGACCAGCGAGATTGCCGCCACGCCAATGCCCGTCAGCCACAGGCTGCGGCGCGCCCAGTACATGGCGCGCCGCTGCAGGCTGCCGCTGGTCTTCATGATCAGCCAGCCCGCGCCCAGCAGGCAGTAGCCCGCCACCAGGCACAAGCCCACCACTACCGCAAAGGCCAGGTCGAGCCAGCCGTGCTGGAATCCCGTGATATACAGGCCGAGCATCAGGCCCTGCGAGAACGCGGCCAGCAGCGAGCCGGCGTAGAACGCGCGGTTCCACCACGGCTTGTGGTGCGCGCGTGCCTTCACGCGGAAGTCGAACGCCACGCCGCGCAGGATCAGCCCCGCCAGCATCAGCGCCACCGGCAGGTAGAGCTGGGTCAGGATCACGCCGTGCGCAATGGGAAAGGCCACCAGCAGCAGGCCCACGCCCAGCACCAGCCAGGTCTCGTTGGCATCCCAGAACGGGCCGATTGAGGCGATCATGGTGTCCTTGTCGGCATCGTCCGCGCGGCGCAGCAGCACGCCCACGCCCAAGTCGTAGCCGTCCAGGATCACGTAGACCAGCATGGAGATGCCCATCAGGGCCAGGAACACCAGCGGCATCCAGCCGGCGGGTTGGGTCAGGTCGGTCATTCTGCGCTCCGCAGTTCGCCAGGCAACACGGCTTGAGGGGGTTCGGTCCGCGGGTTATCCGCCTTCGGGTCGGTCCCGGCCTTGCGCGCCAGGTGGAACACCACCGAGACATAGGCCGCGATCAGCGCCAGGTAGAGTGCCAGGTACATCGCCAGCGTGGAGGCGATCATCGCCGCCGGCACCTTGGACGCGGCCTGCGCTGTGGTCAGCACGCCGTACACCAGGTAAGGCTGGCGGCCAATCTCGGTCACGTACCAGCCAGCCACCAAGGCCACCCAGCCGGAGAAGGTCATGGCAATCAGCACGCGCGCCATCCACGGCGCGGGCTGGCCGCCACGGCGCAACTGCCACGCCGCCACCCAAGATGCCGCCAGCATCAGCAGGCCCACGCCCACCATGATCCGAAAGGCGAAGAACAGCGGCGCCACCGGCGGGTGCTTGTCGCCAAAGGCATCGATGCCCTTGATCTCGCCATCCATGTGATGCGTCAGGTAGAGCGAGGCCAGCTTGGGAATGGCGATCTCGAAATCATTGCTTTGCGTGCTTGCGTTGGGCACGCCGAACAACACGGCGGGCGCGCCCTTCTCCGTCTTCCAGATCCCCTCCATCGCGGCGATCTTGGCCGGCTGGTGGTGCAGCGTATTCAGGCCATGCAGGTCGCCCGCCACGATCTGCAGCGGGATCAGCACCGCGGCAATGGTCACGCCGGTGCGCAGCGACGACAGCACCTCCGGCGCGCGGTCGCCACGCAGCCAGCGATAGGCCGAAATGCCTGCCAGCAGGAACGCCACGGTCAGCCCCGACGCCAGCAGCATATGCACGAAGCGGTACGGGAACGACGGGTTGAAGATCACCGCCAGCCAGCTCGTCACGTGCGCGCGGCCATCGATCATCTCGAAGCCCGCCGGGGTTTGCATCCACGAATTCAGCGCCAGGATCCAGAACGCCGACAACGTGGTGCCGCCCGCCACCAGCAAGGTGGCGATGGTATGCGTGCGGTTGCTCACCCGGCGCATGCCGAACAGCATGATGCCGAGGAAGGTCGCCTCCAGGAAGAACGCCGTCAGCACCTCATAGGCCAGCAGCGGACCGGCCACGTTGCCCACGGTCTCCATATAGCCCGGCCAGTTGGTGCCAAACTGGAAACTCATGGTGATGCCGCTGACCACGCCCAGCGCAAAGGTCAGCGCAAAGATCTTCACCCAGAAACGGTACGCCGCCATCCAGCGTTCATCGCCGGTTTTATTGAAGCGCAGCTTGAAAAACAGCAACACCCAGCCCAGCGAGATGCTGATGGTGGGAAACAAGATGTGGAACGTGATGTTGGCGGCAAACTGCACGCGCGCAAGCACCACCGGGTCGAGCGACGAGAACATGCAATTACTCCTTCCGGGTGCGGGTCGTCTTGGCTTTCACGGCACTGGCAGGGGGCGTG
Organism: Cupriavidus sp. GW822-FHT02D05; assembly: GCF_058802485.1. Lineage (NCBI taxonomy): Bacteria > Pseudomonadati > Pseudomonadota > Betaproteobacteria > Burkholderiales > Burkholderiaceae > Cupriavidus > Cupriavidus sp. GW822-FHT02D05. The sequence goes on from NZ_JBXAOE010000023.1 coordinate 96,030, forward strand.
CCGGCGCGGGCTTTTCCGCCGATGGCAAGGCTGAGCTTGTCCTTCACGTCCAGCAGCTTGTTGACCTTGGAGCCGAGCTTCATCAGCTTCTCCAGCGTGGCCACATCCAGCTTCTGGATCTCGCCGAACCAGCTCGTCACCAGTAGGATCAGCCCGTACATCTCCTTCATCCGCTCCTGCGCATGGCGATCGTCCGGATCGCTCACGGTCTCCAGCTGGACTTCGCGCAGCATGGACAACGTGGGGTCGATCTCGCGCCGGCGGCGTTCCTCCGCCAGGGTGCGGAAAATCGCCCAGACATCGTCAGGTGCCGAGAAATACTCGCGGCGGTCGCCCGGCTGGTGAGATAGCTTGACCAGGTTCCACGACTCCAGCTCCTTCAGCCCGATGCTGACATTGGAGCGCGAGAAGCCCAGCGCCTCGGCGATTTCGTCGGCGTTGAGCGGGCGGGAGGCGGTAAACAGCAAGGCATAGATTTGCCCAACCGTGCGGTTGATGCCCCAGCGGCTGCCCATTTCACCGAAGTGAAGCACGAAGCGCTGGATCAGGGGCGACAGATGCATCTTGTTTGTTTTGAATTTTTAGGAAGTTGTGAAAGTTTAGTACGAAAAGGCGATCTATGCTGCGGTGCGGGGTGCGACAACGGGTCGCTGCTGTCTGGCGTCACTGTCACGTGTCACGTCTCAAAGTTAGTGGGTTTTGTTTCGCAGTTAGTGGGTTGAATTCTCAAACAAAGTTAGTGGGTAAAAGGAACGGCCGGCGGGGCGCCATGCCAAGTGTCACGTCTCAAAGTTGTTGAGTTTTGTCCCGAACGACACATAACCAGAAGTGCAGATGTCGGCATTTTCGTATTGCTGCGTTGGCAGGGAAGCGCTGCCCAGCGTGGTCTTGCCGGAGCCAGAGCCGCCCACCACCGCAACCACTTCGACGGGCCCGGCACGGGCGGGCGATTGTCGTCGCGCTTTGGCAGGGCGTCGATCAGGCTGCGCGCATACGCCTCGCGCGGGTTGCGCAACACATCTTCGGCCGGGCCCGATTCGACCTGGCTGCCGCGCCTTAGCACCAGCACCGAGTCGGCGTAGTGGGCGACCAGTTGCAGATCATGCGTCACCAATAGCACGGCGGTGCCACTGGTGCGCGTGAGGTCGGCCATGATTTGCATGACTTCCCGCTGGCTCAGCGCGTCCAGCGCTGTGGTCGGTTCGTCGGCGATCAGCAGGCGGGGCTTGAGCAGCATCACCGAGGCCAGCATGATGCGTTGGCGCATGCCGCCCGAGAACGCGTGGGGTATGACGCCATGCAGTTTTCCGGGTCCGCGATCTGAACGCGCCGCAGCATGGCCACGGCACGCTCGCGCGCGGCCTGCGCCGTCAGCTTCTCGTGCAACATCAAGCCTTCGCGCAGTTGAGCGCCTACCGTCATCGCCGGGTTGATCGAGACCATGGGCTCCTGGAAGACCATGCCCGCCACCTGACCGCGCAACCCGCGCATGCCGCGCTCCGAAGGGATAGCGATGTCGCTGCCCGCAAGCGCGATGGTGCCGCCGGTCTGGTGCACCTGCGCCGGCAAGGGGCGCATCACTGCGCGGCCGGCCATGGTCTTGCCGCTGCCGGATTCGCCGACCAGCGCCAGCACTTCGCCCGGCACGATGTCGAACGAGATGCCGTTGAGGATCTGGGCGCCGGCCGCGCTGAGCAGCGTCAGCGCTATGCATACGCTCGGGGCAATGCCCAGCCAGGCAGCGGATTCGATATAGGGGCGGCCGGAAGACAGCATGTTGCCCCACGGATGGCCTTCACCCTGCTGATACGCTTCCCACACCTCACAATTTGGAAATACGACACGGTTTTGTGCCGAGCACAGGGAGCAAGTCGGGGAACTGCCGTCGCAGCCTCTCAGGCGGCGCAGGGGGAGGGTGGCAGTCAGGCGAGGCGGAGGGCAGGGGCGGACGTCGCCGGATGCCGCTGGCTGCGGCGGGTAACGCCGTCCGAAACCCCACTTTCGGAAAGCGAAATTGGCACCTGCGGCGAAATCGTCGATGCTTGGAGCCTGCCAAGCGGAGCCGCCGGGCGCACCGGTCCCGGTCCGCATAGAACAAAGAAGGAGACACCGTATCATGATGCAAACGCGCACCGTCGGCGACCTGAAGGTCACCCGTATCCTCGAATATGCCGGTCCCACGCACGATCCGGCCTTCCTGTTCCCCGACATCGACCGCTCGGTCCTGGATGCGAATGCCGGCCTGATGGCGCCGCACCATTGGATCCCTCACATGAACAAGCTGATTGTGACGATCCAGTTCTGGGTGGTGCACGCGGGGAGCCATATCATCGTCGTCGATACCGGCGTGGGCAACTTCAAGCCGCGCGCGGGCATCGCACGCATGAACATGCTCAATACCCTGGTGCGCGAATGGATGATCGCGGCCGGGGCGCCGCCGGAGAAGGTCACCCACGTGGTCATGACGCACCTGCATGCCGACCACGTCGGCTGGAACACCACTTGGCAGGACAACCGCTGGGTCCCCACCTTCCCCAACGCGCGCTACTACCTCCCCAAGGACGACTTCGTCTTTTGCGAGCAGGGCCGCAACAAGGAGCCGGGCGTGGTGGACGTGTTCGGCGAATCGTTCTTCGACAGCGTGATGCCGGTGGTCGACGCGGGGCTGGCCGAGATGATCGAGCCGGGGCGCGAGATCGCCGATTGCCTGCAGGTAGAGTCCGCCGCCGGCCACAGCCCGGGACAGGTCGCGTTTCGGGTCCGTTCGCGCGGCGAGGAGGCAATCTTCTGTGGCGACATCCTGCACAGTCCGCTGCAGATCGTGCGCCCGGACGTGAACTCCGGCTACTGTATCCGCCCGGACCTTGCCCGCAGCACGCGCCTGACCTTCCTCAACCAGGCCGCAGACACCGGCGCGCTGGTGCTGCCAGTGCATTTCGGCGAGCCGTACTGTGGCTACGTGCGGCGCCAGGGCCAGGGCTTCCGCTTCGAGCCGGCGGGCTGGTAGCACAAGGCGGCCGGGCTGCGCGCCGGCGCCCGCGCCATGGCGCCAGGTTTCTCCCGCATCGGGGTTATCATTCCCTGCTACATGATTGAGCCGCGAGACCTGCTGCATGGCTGTTCCCTTCGACATCACCGACTTCCGCCTTTTCGTCAACGTGGCGGAAACGCGCAGCCTGACCCGCGGCGCCGAGCGTTCGTTTCTTTCGGTGCCGGCGGTCAGCAACCGCATCAAGAATCTCGAGGACACGCTCGGCGTACGCCTGCTGGAGCGCTCGCCGCAGGGCGTGGCGCTGACGGCTGCCGGCGAGGTCTACCTGCACCACGCGCGCGTGGTGCTGGCCGAGTTGGAGCGGCTCACCGGCAACCTGCAGCCCTTCACCGCGGGCCTGAGCGGACAGGTCAAGCTGGTGGCCAACACCACCGCCATAACCGAATACCTGCCGCCGGTCATCGGGGAGTACCTCGCCACCCATCCGGATGTGCGCATCGACGTGCGCGAGCGCCTGAGCGATGACGTGGTGCGCGTGGTCCGCGAGGGCGGCGCCGATCTCGGCATCATCTCCGGCAATGTGCCTACCGCGGGCCTGCAGGCAGTGCCCTTCGTCAAGAGCGCGCTGATCCTGGTCGCGCCGCTCGGCCATCCGCTGCTCGCGGAGCCGGCCGTGTGGTTCGAGCAGTCGCTTGAGCATGCCTTCGTCGCCTTGCTCGAGGGCAGCGCCTACCAGATGTTCCTGACGCGCGCTGCGGGCGCGCTGCACAAGCCCATGACAATCCGGGTGCACGTGGCCAGCTACGACGCCACCTGCCGCATGGTGGCCGCCGGCGCCGGCATTGCCATCATGCCCAAGGCCGCCTTCGCGCGCCTCAAGGCCGAGCAGCGCATCGGCTGCAGCGACCTGCTCGACGACTGGGCCGTGCGCACCTTCCAGGTCTGCGCGCGGGACCTGGAAGGCTTGTCCAGCTTTGCGCGCGAGTTCGCCAACCGCCTGATCGGCCACTACGCGCCCGCCGGCGGCGCGGCCTAGCTGCGGGGGCGGCGGGCCACCTGTCACTCTTCCCGCCCACCCGGGGCGCCTTCTCTTTCCCTTCTCTTCGCCTTCCTTTCACCGTTCGCAGTTGCCCTCGGCACAGCGCGCGAGGCCCTTCGCCGTTCGTCGCGCATGGCATAAGCGCACCTTGCCGAAGGCTTCCCGCCGGCCCTTCACGACGGCCCTGACCCAGTCTTTAACGCAGTGCTAAGGGTGCTTGCAAATCGCGAAATTGTTTGGCTGGCAGGTGCATGGCAATCTTGCCGTACCCGATAACAACGACGCGAGACATGATCGACAAGCTCTACGCAACAGCGCGCGAGGCGGTGGCCGACGTGGCCGATGGCGCCACCATCGCCATCGGCGGATTCGGCGGCGCCGGCATGCCCGACGAATTGATCGATGCCCTGGTCGAACAGGGGGCCAAGGATCTCACCGTGGTGAGCAACAACGCCGGCAACGGCGACACCGGCCTCGCCGCGCTGCTCAAGGCGCGCCGCGTACGCAGGCTGATGTGCTCCTTCCCGCGCCAGCGCGATGCCTATGTCTTCGAGGCACTGTACCGCGCCGGCGAGATCGAGCTCGAAGTGATTCCCCAGGGCACGCTGGCAGAGCGCCTGCGCGCGGCCGGCTGCGGCATCGGTGGCTTCTATACGCCGACCGGCCACGGCACGCTGCTGGCGGCAGGCAAGGAGGCGCGCCGCATCGGCGCGCGCGACTACGTGCTCGAGTATCCCATCCACGTTGACGTGGCCCTGATCAACGCCGCGGCAGCCGACCGCTGGGGCAACCTCGTCTATAACAAGACCGCGCGCAACTTCGCACCTGTGATGGCGATGGCCGCCACCACCACCATCGCCGCGGTGACGCGTGTGTGCGAACTGGGAGAACTGGACCCAGAGGCCGTCGTCACGCCCGGCATCTTCGTCAAGCGCGTGGTGCTGCGCGACGGTGCCCGTGCGCTGCCGATGCGCGGGCTGGAAGGCGCGGCGGCAAACCTGCAGGCAAGCGCAAACGCAAACGTACAGGCAAGGTGAGGCAAATGGACCAAGTGGCAAGAAACCTGCTGGCCGCGCGCGTCGCGCGCGACATCCCCGACGGCGCTTACGTCAACCTCGGCATCGGCCTGCCCACGCTGGTGGCCAACCATCTGCCGCGCCACCGCGAAGTCATCCTGCACAGCGAGAACGGCGTGCTGGGGCAATGGTCGGCCGCCGAACCCGGCCAGGAAGACTGGGAGCTGATCAACGCCGGCAAGGAAGCGATCCGGCTGGAACGCGGCGCGGCCTTTTTCCACCACGCCGACGCCTTCGGCATGATGCGCGGCGGCCATCTCGACATCTGCGTGCTTGGCGCCTTCCAGGTCTCGGAACGCGGCGACCTCGCCAACTGGCACACCGGCGCGCCCGACGCCATCCCCGCGGTGGGCGGCGCCATGGACCTGGCTATCGGCGCCAAGCAGGTGTTCGTGATGATGGACCATCTGACCAAGGATGGCGCGAGCAAGCTGCGCCACCAGTGCAGCTACCCGCTCACCGGGATGGCATGCGTAGGCCGCGTGTACACCGAACTCGGCACCTTCGCCATCGGCCCGCAAGGGGTGTCGGTCATCGAGATCGTCGGCGACATGTCGCCGCAGGCGCTGCAGTCGGTCACCGACGTGGCGCTCGACTTCACGACGATGGTCATGGCCGAGTACGCCTGAGCACGGGGCGGGAGCCGCGCACGGCAGCAGGACCAAGAAAAGACAGAAGAGTCAGAACAGACAGGAGACGACAATGACAGGTTGGTACAAGGCTGGGAATGCCCAGCAGAAGAAGACGTTCTGGGCCTGCTATTCCGGCTGGGCGCTGGATTCCTTCGACATGCAGATGTTCAGCTTCCTGCTGCCCGCGCTAACCGCGGCGTGGGGCCTGAGCAAGGCCGAAGTGGGCGTCCTGGGCACCGTGGCGCTGGTCGTCACTGCCATCGGCGGCTGGGGCGCCGGCATCCTCAGCGACCGCTACGGCCGCGCGCGCATCCTGGTGTTCGCCATCGTCTGGTTCACGTTCTTCGGTGTGCTTGCCGGCTTCGCGCAGTCGTACAACCAACTGCTGGTCGCGCGCACGCTGCAAGGGCTGGGCTTCGGCGGCGAATGGGCCGTCGGCGCCGCGCTGATGGCCGAGGTGATCGACCCCAAGCACCGCGGCAAGGCCATGGGCTTCGTGCAATCCGGCTTCGCCCTGGGCTGGGCGCTGGCGGTGGTGGTGGCCACGGCGCTGCTGGCCTGGTTGCCGCATGAGCTGGCCTGGCGCGTGGCCTTCTGGAGCGGCGTGATCCCGGCCTCGATCGTGCTCTTCATCCGCCGCCACATCAAGGACTCGGCCATGTTCGAGCGCGCCAGGCAGAGCCGCACGGCGCGCGCCTCGCTGGCCTCGGTATTCAGCCGCCAGTACGCGCGCTCGCTGATCCTCTCCAGCGTACTGGTGATCGGCCTGCAGGCCGGCTGCTACGCCATCCTGATCTGGCTGCCCTCGCTGCTCGCCCAGCGCCAGGTGGCCGCGTCCTCGATGATCGTCACCGTATTCATCATGTCCTTCGGCTCGTTCTGCGGCTTCGCCGTGGCCGCAGACCTGGCCGACCGCATCGGCCGGCGCCCCACGCTGATAGGCCTGGCCGTGTGCGCGTGGATCGTCACCGCCTGCTATATGCTGCTGCCGCTAAACCCGGTGCTGGCCGCCGTGCTCGGCTTCCTGGTCGGCTTCTCCGCGATCGGTATGTTCGCCGCGCTGGGGCCTTTCCTGAGCGAGATGTTCCCCACCCAGGTGCGCACCACCTGCATGGGTTTCGCCTACAACGTCGGCAAGTCTGTGGGCGCGGGCTCCGTCGTCGGCGTCGGCGTGCTATCCACCCACATCGGCCTCGCCAACGCCATGGGCGCCTTCTGCCTGGTGGCCTATGCCGTCGCCGTGCTCGGCATCCTGCTGTTGCCCGAGACACGAGGCATCGTCATCGAGCACATCGGCGCGGCGGAAGGCGCCAACGCCGATACCCGCGCCGTGACAGCGCTCGCCGAGCCCGCGCGGGCGCATACTTGATGCGCGGCGCCGGCAGGCGCGCGCCACACAGAACTGATCCATACCAAGAGGAGACACGATGATCCGCATGCTGTACCTGCTGGTGAAGCCAGAAGGCATGTCCGATGCCACCTTCCGCGCCGAATGCCGGCGGCACTACGACATGTCGCACGACGTGCCGGGCCTTCACAAATACGAGGTCCGACTCGTCGCCGAGCAGCCCACCGACACCCACGTGCCCTTCTTTAGCATCGGCCACGTCGATGCCATCGGCGAATGCTGGTTCGAGAACGAAGCGGCCTACGCCACCTATATGGCTTCCGACATCCGCAAGACTTGGTTCGAGCACGGCAAGACTTTCATCGGCCGGCTCAAGCCCTTGCGCACCGAGACGGTCGGCGACGGCGCGGGCTGAGCCGGACCAGCCCACGCTGTCCACTACCGGGCGGGCCCCGGCCGGCGCATCGCGCGACCGTGCCCCGCCAAGCAACCATCCTTCAAGGACACACCATGCTTTACCACGTGCAGATGGAAGTGAAGATCCCCGACTCCCTGCCGGCCGAACAGGCCGACGCCATCAAGGCCGCCGAGAAGGCGCGGGCCATCGAGATCCAGAAATCCGGGAAGTGGCCTCATCTGTGGCGCGTCGTGGGCCGCTACGCCAACGTCAGCATCTTCGATGTGGAGAGTAACGATGAACTGCACGCGCTGCTGTCGTCGCTGCCGCTGTTTCCCTATATGACCGTCCAGGTCACGCCGCTGGCGCAGCATCCGTCGGCGATCTGATGGCGGCGGGGCAGGCTCTGGCCATACCGCCGCGGACCGCTTCAATGACAAAGCCGGCCGGCCTTGCGTGAGACAACCATGAGATCCCAGCCGATAGCCTGGGCGAGCCGATCGGCGCCACGAAGAGCACGCTCTCGCTGGGCCTGGGCGTGAAGTCCTTGACCGGGTCGTACGGCAGGTTCGCCTTCGACTACGTCAAGGCCAGCCCGACCGAGCTGGCCTATTGCTCCTGGGGCGTTGGCTCCGGCGGCCATCTCGCCATGGAGGTCCTGAAGGCCAGGACGGGCATCAAGCTGCGACATGTGCCCTACAAGACGGCCACCCAATGCAGCAACGACCTGGCGGCCGGGCACGTGCAGATAGGCTTCGCTGATTCGGTATCCGCGTTGCCGCACCTGAAGTCCGGCCGCATTCGCGCCGTGGCGGTCTCCGGGCCGGAGCGGCTGCTACCGCTGCCCGACGTGCCAACCATGTCGGAGCAGGGGGTGAAGTTCGACTACGCCAGCTGGCTGGCCGTGTTCGGGCCCCGGAACCTGCGGGCGTCGATCGTCTCGCGGCTCAACGCGGAGATCAGCAAGATAATCGCGTCGCCCACCGAGCGCGCTTCGAGGCCATCTACCTACGGCCCGGCGCGCCGTCCAAGCCCAAAGACCTTGGCCGGCTGGTGCGCGACGACCTTGCCGCCCGGGGCGAAGCCGTCAAGATCGCCGGGCTGAAGGCGGAGTAGCGGCGCGACGCCAGATCAAAAGAGATTAAACAACTAGCGAGAACGGGAGACAGAGCAGGCGAAGAACAAGGTATGGACGGTGTTGGGGACTCGCGTTGCTGGCAGGCGATGTTTGCGCGGGGACTATGCACTTGTTCGGCATCGTGGATGCGTCGATCGAATATGCAAAGGGCTCCGACAGCGTGGTGCGGATACGCGAAGGGCGGACACAGGCACGATTCGCGGCAAATCCCTGAATTGAGGTCAATCTGATTGGCGCCTTCCATACGGCGCGCGCCGCCATCGCGCATCTGCGCCGGCGTGGCGGCGTGGCGGCGGCAAGATGATCTTTACCGGTTCCGGCTCGCGCTACCGGCCAAATCCGGGGATGTCATTCTACGCCAGCGCCAAGCTAGGCATGTGGATGCTCATGCAGACACTGGCCGTGGAATTGCAGGACGCCAACATCAGCGTCAATGAACTGATCCCCGGGCCTGTTCGCACCGAGATGACCGGCTTCGGCGAGACACTCGCGCTAGCCGGGGAATGGATGAAGAATCCGGAAGACGTGGTGCCGCTGGCATTGTTCCTGGTAGGACTGGGTGATGCCGGGCCGACTGCCCAGAGCTTCAGCCTGATGCGGCGCGCCGGCTAGCGGGGCTGGCCCCGCTAGCCGGCCGGAACGGATGCGGCGTCTGCCCATGCCAGCGGCGGAAGGCATTGATAAGACTGGCCGATGCGGCATGATCCGGCTCGCACGGAAATACCCGAAGACCCAGACCAGATTGGGCGCGCCCGTGAACACCATGCCGCGGTATGGTGGCGGTGTCGGAGAAGTTCGGAGGTTTGTCGTCGATGGTGAAGGCAATGTCGCCGAGCTCACTCAGATCAACGCCCCAGCCACCAAGACCGCAAGGCACTAGAGGGTTGGTGACTGGCAATCCGGAGATGGAGAGCGTCTTACTCGGCGCTGATTTGGTTTGCTCGGATGACTTCGCTCCACATCCGGATATCGCTGCGCACGGTCTGCGCGAACTGCTCGCTGCTTTTGGGCGGCATCTCGGACATGTTCAACTGGATGAAGCGCTCCCGCATCTCCGGGTCGGCCAGCACGCGGTTCACCTCCGCGTTAAGGCGTTGCACGATCGGCGCTGGTGTGCCGGCCGGCGCGAACATGCCATACCAGCTATCGGTATGGAAGGGAAAGCCCTGCTCGGTCATGGTGGCAAGGTCGGGCAGGGCCGGACCGCGGCGCGTGCCGCTCAGCGCGATGACCCGGATCTTGCCGGCGCGGATCAACTGCAAGGGCGAGGAAGAATCGACGAAGGCCACCTTGACGATGCCGCCCTGCAGGTCGTTCAGGATCTGCGGCACCGTCTTGTATGGCACGTGCCGCAGCTTGATGCCGGCCTGCATCTTGAGCGACTCCATAGTCAGGTGGCCGCCGGAGCCCACGCCCCAGGAGGCGTAGTCGTAGGCATCGGGATTGGCTTTGATGTAGGCGACGAACTCTTTCAGGTTGCGCGCGGGGAAATCCGGCGAAACCACCAAGAAATTGCCCCCTGAGCCAACCTGGGCCACCGGGATCAGGTCGCGCAAGGCATCGTAGGGCAGCTTCGGTTGCAGGGTCTGGTTGATCACCACGGACGCCGCATAGGTAAACAACAGCGTGTAACCGTCCGGCTTGGCCTTGGCGACGGCGTCGTTGCCGATCATGCCGGTAGCACCGGTCCTGTTGTCGATCACGATGCTTTGCTTGAGCGCTTTGCCCAGGCGCTCGGCTAGCAGGCGGGCAAAGAGGTCGGTGCCGCTACCGGCCGAAGACGGCACAACCAGGCGGATAGGCCGCGCCGGCCAAGCGGGTTCGGCATGGGCCGCGCCAGCCGCCGCCAGGTTGCCGGCGCTTGCCAATGCCGCCATGGCGATCCCGCCGAGGCTGCGCATGGCATGCCGCCGTGAGATGACGCCGCTCCGCACAGGGTTGGGCGATGGGCATTGCTTTGCGATGTTGGACATGTTTGTCTCTCTTGGAGCCCGTGAGGGGCCTGTGCCAGCGTCAGCGAATGCCAAAGGCGTGCCCGTTGCCTTGCTCGATCATGTCCGCGGTTGCCGTATAGAGGCTGCGCGACACATAGCTTCGGACCTGGCCAGCGCGCTCCCGCAGCCAGCGGGCCTTGAGCGACCTTGCCTTGGCGAGCGTGGGCGTATCGTCGCGCGCGGTAGCCAGCACGTCGATCACATGCAGGGCGAGCTGAGTCTCACCGCGTTCCGCCAGCGCCTGCGCATGGCGGATCACGGCGTCATGGTCGGCGATGGCCGCGACGATCTCCGCGGCCGCCCGCTCGGGCGGCGCCGGATGCAGGGAGGTCGGGTTGCGGTCCCACCACCCATTCTCCGAGCGGTAGATGTCGCGTGCGATGTAACTCGGATCGCCATAGGTCGGCCGCATCCAGGGCTGGTCGAACAGCTCGGGCGGCAGTTCTAGCGACGCCAGTACCTCGCGCTCGCCGCAGCCCGCATTCATCAGCCTGACAACCTCGGCGCGCAGCCAGCGCAGCGCGCGCGCCGTCTGCGTCAAGACGTGCTGGCACGATTCGCTGCCTTCAAGGGTTGCGCCAAACTCGCGTACCACCGTGCCTGGCTGGAGCGCGGCAAGCCGCTCCAGCGTCTCGGCCCAGCGCACGGTGTCGCGCAGGGTGCGGAAAGGTGTGCCGATATTCGGGATCGAATCGATGACGGCCGGGCCGCCATACAGCAGCCGCAGGCCGGGCAGCCAGACGGCGATGGCGTCGTCGGTTTCCGACGGGGCCCAGATGATCTCGGCGCGCCGCGCGCCCTGTCCGAGGGTCATCCCATCGGTGAAGGTCTCGGTCGGCGCGGGGCAAACCAGGCGTCCGGCGAGCTTGCCGGCGCGGTGCCGGAACTGGATTTCGGCCATGCGTTCCTGCAGGCCCATGGTGGCCTGGTAACGGGCCCGGCGGCCGATCACATTGGCGTGGGCGAGCACGCGCGGCGCCGGCTCGCCGCGCCCGCTCGCATGTGCCAACCATTCGGGCAGGGCGGCGTTGTAGCCGATGTGGCCGTGGCTGAAGCAGATGGCGATGACCGGCAGGTCCGTACTGGCGCGCAGGGCGGCAATCATGCCGCGCGTGACCTTGCCGCCGGGGCCAGCATCCACTACCAGCAAGCCGCCGCCAACGTCGGCCACGAAAGACTGACCTTGGCCGTGCAGCAGCCATACGCCTTCTGCCACGGCCTCGCAGCCAGTGCCTGTCACGAGTGCCGAAGGACGGTCTTCGATGTCTTGCATGTTCTGTCTCCTTATTTGTAGCGCAGCCAGACTTCATGGACGGTGCCGCTGAACCGGAACGGTGCGCGGTCGAAATACTCATGCGCGACGGGCGAGCCGAGGTCGCACCCGATGTCGAAGGTTTCACATGCACTGAAGGCACCAGGCACCGTGATGCCCACCTCCGTCGCGGCAATCTGCTCGCCGTTCACGCGTAGCACATAGCTGGCGGCGCGCCTGGGTGCCCGGCCTTCGGACATCGTGAACTCGATCTCCAGGGCGTGCCTGCCTGCAGGGAGGCGATCGGGCGAGCGCACTTTGTAGCGGCACATCCCCAGCATGTTGTATTCGTAGGCGAGGTAGCCGTCGTCCATGAAGAGGCTGACGCCGCCGTTGAAGCCGCCCATGGCATAGAGTACGCCGCTGGCGCGCTCGCCGAACTCGGCATCCACGGTGGCGATGTGGTCGCGGGAGCGGATGTTCGGCGCGGCGTTCTCGGGAATGCGCGTGATGTCCCCACTAAAGCGCCAGGCAGCCTGCTTGGGGGCGACGCGGTCTGTCGGATGGATCACCACCCGATAGACCGCGCCCAACGGGTAGACCTTGTTGATCCCCGCCTGCGCGGCGAACATATCCTTCATCTGCGCCAGCTTCCCGGGCTGTTCCTGGGCCAGGTCCCGTGCCTGCGAATAGTCCGCGCGGATGTGGTAAAGCTCCCAGACATCGTTGTCCGGATCCCAGGTATCCAGCCCAGGCGTCGTGGTCACCCAGGGAATGCGCGGCCCGAACACACCTGCCGTCCAGCCATCGTGATGCACCATGCGGCTGCCGGCGACCTCGAAGTACTGCACGCCCTTGCGGCCGGCCGCGGCCGGCTCGGCGAAGGTGTAGGCCATCGATATGCCGTCCAGCGAATCCTGCGCCACGCCATTGAGTTCAAGCGGCGCAGTGATGCCCAGGATGTCGTAGATGGTGGGCGCGATGTCGCTTACATGATGGAACTGCGTGCGCGGCACGCTATCCGGCTTGATGCCGCGTGGCCACGAGACCACCAGGGGCGTGCGCGTGCCGCCGAAGTGGGCGGCAATCAGCTTGGTGCTCTGAAATGGCGTGGATCCGGCCCAGGCCCAGCCGGCGTGGTACATATTGTTGGTCTTGCGGCCGCCCAGCGCGTCGAGCCCGCCCAGGCCGTCCAGAACGTCAAGATGCTGCTCGATCGTGCTGGGGATGCGGTTCTGCGCAAGCAATTCGACAACGGTGCCGTTCTGTCCTTCCGCACTGCCGCCGTTGTCGCTGAACACAAAGAACACCAGCGTGTTCTCGCGCAAGCCCAGGCGTTCCAGTTCATCAATGATCTTGCCAAGCTGCGCGTCGGTATGTTCCAGGAAGCCCGCATAGACTTCCATCAGCCGCCTCTGGAAAGGGCGTTCGGCTTCGGGGATGCTGTCCCAGCCTGGCAGGGTGTCGGGGCGCGGCGTGAGCTCTGCGGATTCCGGGATCCAGCCCATCTCTTTCTGGCGCGCGAAAGCGCGTTCCCGGTAGGCATCCCATCCGTCGTCGAACTTGCCCTTGTACTTGTCGGTCCATTCCTTGAAGACCTGATGTGGCCCATGCACCGCGCCAGGCGCCCAGTACATCATGAATGGCTTGTCCGGCGTGATGGCGGTATGGCGGCGCAGCCAGCGCGCGGCTTTCTCGGCCATGTCCTCGGTCAGGTGGTAGCTCTCGTCATGCGGTGGCTCGATCAGCGTGGTGTTCTCGACCAGGCGCGGCTCGTACTGGGAGCTTTCGCCGCCCAGGAAGCCGTAGAAGTGGTCAAAACCGTGACCTGTGGGCCAGCGGTCGAACGGGCCCATCTGCGTGGTCAGGTTGGCGGGTGTGTTATGCCATTTTCCAAAGGCGGCGGTGTTGTAGCCCCAGGCCCGAAGCACTTCGGCCAGGGTGCCGGCGCTTTGGGGAATTACCCCAACGTAGCCGTCCCAGTCCGTGGCGTATTCGGAAATATGCCCGTAGCCGACGCGGTGCGCGTTACGCCCGGTGAGCAGCGAGGCGCGCGTGGGCGAGCACACGCCGCAGTTATGAAAGGCGTTGTAGCGGATGCCGCTGTCGGCTAGCCGCGTGAGCGTGGGCGTATGGATTTCACCGCCGAAGGTGTCCGGGTGCGCAAAACCCGCGTCGTCCAGCATCACGATCATCACGTTGGGCGCGTCCCGCAGCAGCGGCTCCGCTTTGCGGCGCTGGTGGGTGGACTCGGACAGCTTGCGTCCTGCCACGCTGGCACTGGGCGGCGCTGGAAAGGGCAGGTGGCTGCCCGCACCGGGGGTGGTGTTGTAGGTGCCGATACCGGACCCGGCCTCGGTCTTTTCGGGCTTCTCCATGTCGTCTCTCTCCATGTTTTGGCGCTGCATACGTGTACTGGACGGGTCAGGATAGCAATAATCTCCTGCATTAATACTTAGCATTATCCCTAGCGAGCTGATGCGCGGACCGCCAGTCATGTGGCGTCCTGGCCGCAACTGTGTCGAAATTGTGCTGCAAGATACACGCCATCATTGATGAGCCGAGAACAGGACGCAACGCGATCGGGAAATCCCCAGATGCCCGAACGAATTCGTGCGCTTAATCTCTCGCATTACAAATTAAGACATCGGATTAAACAAGGGCATGGCGCGGTCGAGCGCGGCACGCGTGTCCATGTGCGATCCCTTCAACGAACACAACGGAGGAAGACTGATGAAGAAGAAAGTGCTGTTCGCCGTGGCCGCTGCCAGCGTATTGGGGCAGGGGGCTTATGCGCAATCGTCGGTGACGCTGTACGGCGTCGTGACCGCAAGCATGCAGTACGTGAACCACGCGCAAAACGTAGCCAACGGCGTGCTGGCGCCCGGCAGCGGCTCCCAATACCTGATGAACTCGTCGGGCATCGCCCAGTCGCGCTTCGGCCTGCGCGGCGTGGAGGATCTCGGGGGCGGGCTGCAGGGCCTGTTCGTGCTCGAAAGTCAGTTCAACACCGACAACGGCCAGCTTGGCGGTGGCCTGTTGTTCGGCCGGCAAGCCTTTGTGGGCCTGAAGGGCGGCTACGGGCGGGTGACCTTCGGGCGCCAGTACACGTCTTCCTTCCTGACCATGGGCAACTTCATGCCCGCTGCCTACGCGCCCGAGTTCGAACCGGTAGTGGGCTTTGCCGGTCCGAACTTCCGCGAGAACAACATGGTCCAGTACCAGGGCCAGTTCGGTGGGGTCTCGCTGAACACGCATTGGTCCCTTGGCGAGCGCAGTGGCAGCCTGGCCGCGGGGTCGGCTTATGGCATCGGCGCCTCCTACTTTTCCGATGGCTTTGGCCTTGGTGTGGCCTATGACGAGGTGAAGACGCTTAACACTGCCCAGGCCACTGGCGCTTCCGGCTCGAACGATTATGGCCGCGACATGCGCGCCGCCATCGGCGCGAGCTATACGCTTGGCAAGGTCAAGTTGATGGGCGGCTACCGCTGGGGCAATTCGGTGGCGCCCGCCACCGGCACGCCTACGCTGCTGCCGCATCGCGACGATATGTACTGGCTGGGCCTGAACTGGGAAGCGACGTCGGCGCTGCGCCTGACATTGGCCTATTACTACGACGACATCAAGCAGGCCACCATCGCCGGCAGCAAGGTCAATCCACCGAATCCGCAGCAGTATCTGGCGCTGGCGGATTACAGCATTTCCAAGCGGACCGATTTCTTCGCCGCGGCGATGTATGCGCGCAATGCTTCGCTGAACTGGGACAACATCGCTTACCTGCCCAACGGGCAGTCGGTCGGCTATTTGCCGGCCACCTCGCAGACGTACTACAAGACGCCGGGCGCCAGCGGGCAGCTCGGGGTTTCGCTGGGCATCCGCACGATCTTCTGAGGGCGCTGTCCCGCGTACAGCGCTGCGTGCGCCGCACGCAAGGCCGATCCGCCGCGTACGGGGAAAACCCCAGTGTGCGCTGCGTTCGATTACAACTAAGCTCGATGCCCTAGGTAATCCTGGGGATTAATTCAAGGTGGTCGGTGCGGCACCCGAGGTGGTTCTCGGCGTGCCCGCCGCATGCGCCATGGAGTACTGAACCATGCCGGATTCGCTGACAACTTCCCCGCCGCAGGACGCCATGCGCGACCAGGGTGCCGCCGTGCGCGCCAACGCGTACCAGCCCCGCAAGGCATGGGCGATGGCCACCTGGCTGACGGTGTTCTCCTCCATCAACTTCCTGGACAAAGTCGTGCTGGGCATGGTGGCCGTGCCGGTCATGCGCGAGCTTCACCTCAGCCCGACGCAGTTCGGCCTGATCGCGGGCAGCTTCTTCTGGCTGTTCTCTGTGTCGGCGGCCGTCGTGGGCTTTATCGGCAACCGAGTGGCGGCGCGCTGGCTGCTGCTGACCATGGCGATCCTGTGGTCGCTGGTGCAGCTTCCGGTGGCGTTCGCCTCCGGCGCCGCGGCGCTGCTGGCGTCGCGCGTGATTCTCGGCGCGGGCGAGGGACCGGGTTTTCCGGTATCGGTGCACGCGCTGTACAAGTGGTTCCCACACGAGAAGCGCAACCTGCCGGTGGCCCTGATCAACCAGGGCGCGGTATTCGGCTTGCTGCTGGCAGGGCTGGCCGTGCCCTTCATCACGCAGCACTGGGGCTGGCGCGCCAATTTCCTCCTACTGTCTGCCGCGTCGGCACTGTGGGCGCTTGGCTGGCTGTGCTTCGGCCGCGAAGGCACGCTGCAAGCCGAGCCGGTGCGGCTTGCAGCGGGCCGGCGTGTGCCTTACCGCCGGCTGCTCACGGATGCGACCGTGTTGTCGGGCTTCGTGGCCGGCTTCGCGGCTTATTGGGGGCTCGCCTTGGTGCTGACCTGGATGCCGTCCTACCTGGAGCAGGGGCTAGGATATGACGATGTGACCGCCGGCAGGATGTTCGCGGTCATCGTGGCCGTTGGCGTGCCGGTCAGCCTGACGCTGAGCTGGTGCTCGCAGCAGTTGCTGCGGCGGGGCGCTTCCTCGCGCGTGGCGCGGGCGGTGTTCGGCAGCGCTTGCGTCGGCGCCGGCGGCTTGCTGTTCCTGGCGCTGCCGCTGCTTTCGCTTGCGCCGGGGGGGAAGGTGGCGTTGCTGGCGCTGGCGGCGACGCTGCCGCCGGTTGCGTTCGCGGTAGGGCCGGCCATTCTTGCAGAGATCGTTCCCGATGCGCAGCGCAGCGCCATCATCGCGCTGAGCACGGCGGTGGCGACCAGCGCCGGCGCGATCGCGCCGGTGGTGATGGGGCGCCTCGTGCAGGTGCAGGGCCATGCCGGCGCGCATGGTTTCGAGCTCGGCTTCACGGTGTGCGGCGCGGTCATGCTGGTTGGCGCCATCATCGGCGTGCTGGGCCAGAATCCCGCGCGGTCGCTGCGGCGCTTGCGCGGCTAGTCATACTTGTCTCAGACGCGGGCGGCATGCTTGCCCGCTTGATGGCATTGCACCCATAATTCCAAATATTAAAATATGGGAACAACAGTTTATGAGCCATGGACGCCAGCGTTCTCTTGCTACGGTCCTTGCCGATAGCGCGCTAATGGAAAAGCCGCCGGCGCGAAAGGCTTCAGCCGAGGCCGGGCAGGCCAGCGGCAATCCGCTGGAAAGCGAGACGGCCCGGCGCATGCTTGAGATCGCCGAGCGTCTGTTTGCCGAGCATGGCGTCGAACTGGTGCCGCTGCGCCAGATCGTGGTCGAAGCGGGCCAGCGCAACCGCTCGGCGCTGCACTATCACTTTGGCTCGCGCGAGGCGCTGGTCAGCCAGCTGCTTAATTTCCGCCTGACCCATATCAACAAGGTGCGCAACCACTACCTGGACGAAGTCGAGGCGGCCGGCCTGGGTGGCGATGTGCGGGCCATCGTGGAGGCATCGATCAGCGCGCTTGCCGATACCATCTGCGACACGCCCTGGGGCGCGCTCTATGTGCAGGTGCTGGCGCAGGCCACCTTCAGCCCGAGCCTGGTCAACGCGGACATGATCGATTTCGACGCGATGTCCGGCGTGCTGCGGTCCAGGAAGATGATTGCCGCTGCGTTGCCCGGCATCCCGCGCAAGGTCTTGCATAACCGCCAGATGTGGTTCAACAACAGCGTGGTCTATTCGCTGGCGCAGTGGTGCCGCCAGACCCAGGGCCCTGCAAAGCGCGGCCAGCCTCCCGTCGCGGACCTGGTGGATTACTGCACCGCCGCGCTGATGGCGCCCATCGGCAAGCTGCGGGCGGTGCCGCGCAGCAGGACCCGGGCCGCTTGACGCGGGGCATGATTGCACGGGGGATACGAAATTGCGCTATCACGGTCACCGGAGCAGTAGGACATCATGTTCGGTACCGTACTGATCGACTGCCCGCCATAGCAGTTAAGGCTCACCGCGCAGCGTAACAAGCACTTCGTCCAAATGCCATGTACTGCTGGGCTAGCGGCGGGCGGCCTTGACGCGGTGCGCGAAGCCCTCACCAAATTCATCGCACTATCTGGCGCAACCGCTTCGGCAACGTGACGACGCCACGGGCACGGGCCAGCACAGGTGGGACGTTACACAGACGGTCTCACCTGTGCTCAGCGGGGGCGCGGCCGGGCGCTCAGTCGAGCTGAATATGGGCGTCGCGCACGATGCGGGCCCACTTAGGCGTATCCGTGCTTACCAGCGCCGCCAGTTCCTCAGGCGTGGAGCCTACCGGCTGGAGCCCCATGGTCGCCAGCCGCTGCCACACCTCGGGCACCTTCGTGATGCGGGCGACCTCGGCCGACAGCCGGGCCGTGATATCGCGCGGCGCGCCTGCCGGGAGGAAAAAGGCGAGCCAGCCGCTGGCCTCGAAACCGGCAAAGCCGGCCTCGGCGAAGGTCGGCACTGACGACAGCGCCTTGTGCCGCTGCGCGCCAGTGATGCCGAGGACACGGAATTTTCCCGAGTTCAGGTAAGGATAGGCCGACGACACGTCAATAAACGCCGAGTCCACCTGCGCGCCCAGCAAGTCGCTCACAAGTGGCGCCGCCCCCTTGTAGGGGATGTGGACCAGGTCGATGCCGGCCTGCATCTTGAACTGCTCGCCGTGCAGGTGAGATGACGTGCCGTTGCCGTAAGAGCCGTAGCTGAGCTTGCCCGGGCTGGCCTTGGCCAGGGCCACGAACTCGGCCAGCGTGCGGGCCGGCACCCGATTGGGTACCACGAACAGGTCCGACGAGCGTGCCACCAGCGAAACCGGTGCGAAGTCACGCTCCACGTTGTACGGAACCTTCTTGTACAAACCGGGAGACTGGATCATCGCGGTGATGGCAAACAACATCGTATAGCCATCCGGTGCCGCCTTAGCCACGATGTCGTTGCCCAGCATGCCGCTGGCGCCGGGCTTGTTGTCCACCACCACCGGCTGGCCCAAGGACTGGGACAGCCGCTGCCCTATCAGCCGGGCCACCGTATCGGTGCCGCCACCGGCCGGATAGGGCACCACCAGCCGCAGCGGGCGCGAGGGATAGGTGCTTTGCGCGCGTACGCTCCCGTTTCCCAGCGCCGCCGCGCCAACCAATGCGGCCGCTTGCGCCAGCCAGTGTCTTCTTTCCATCTGCATGGCTATCTCCTCTGCTTTATATTCCGGTATTTCTCAGTCTGCGCGGCCCTGCAACGCCGACGCTTGCTCGGCTTCCTGCAGCGTTCTCCACAAGATCTTGCCGGTTGCCGACTTCGGCAGCGCATCCACAAAGCCAATGAGGCGGGGCACCTTGTAGGCTGCCAGCCGCTCACGGCACCACTGGATGATCTGTTCGGCACTGGCCTCTTCGCGCCCCTGCATGTCAGGCTTGAGCGCAATCACGGCCTTGACCGTCTCGCCGCGGCGCTCGTCCTGGACGGCGATCACGCAAACCTCATGGATGGCCGGGTGCCCGTAGAGCAGGTTCTCCACCTCGGCCGGCCAGACCTTGAAGCCGGACGCATTGATCATGCGTTTGAGCCGGTCGCGCATGAAGAAATAGCCGTCGTCGTCGATGAAGCCGAGGTCGCCCGTACGCAGGAAGCGCTTGCCGTCAATCTCGATAAAGCTCTCCGCATCGGCCTCCGGATTACGCCAGTAGCCTCGCATCACCTGCGCGCCGCTGGCGACGATCTCTCCCAGCTCGCCTTGCGGCAGCTCGGCGCCGGTCTGCGTATCGATCACGCGCGCATCGACCCCGAAGGTGGCGATGCCCAGGTATTCCCGCTTTGGGCGGTGACGCGGATTGGACAGCAGGAAAGCGGCGGTCTCGGTCATGCCATACGCCTCGATATAGCGCAGGCCGAAGCGCTCCTGCAGCATGTCTGCCACGGCATCGGGCATGGCCGCCCCGCCGCCGCCCAGGAAGGCCAGGCTGGAAAGATTGCGCTCAAGGATGCCCGGCTGGGAGAAGAAGTCCACCAGCATGGCCGGGGTCGTGGCCCAGTTCGAGACACGGTAGCGCTCGATCAGCTCCGCGGCCAGCGCGCGGTCCCAGCGCGGCAGCAGCACGATGGTGGCCCCCAGGTAAAGTGGCGCATGGATGCCGTTCTGCATGCCCAGCATGTGGTACAGCGGCGCTACGGACAGGAAGACTGTCTCGGGCGTATTGCTGCGCCAGATCTGCGAGCCCACCGCCGCGCTCATCAGCGTGCCATGGGTGTGGATGCAGCCCTTGGGGTGGCCGGTCGTGCCAGAGGTGTAGGCCAGCATGCACATCGTGTCATGGCTGGCGGTGTGCGGCGCCGGTGCCAGGCCGGCCACATCCGCGTCCTGCCAGCGCACCAGCGTGCCGCCTGCCGGGGCCTGCTGCGCCGGCAGCGCGCAATCGCGCAGCCAGGCGGGAACTGCCGGGCCGTCGTCCGCAGCGGCCGGCACCATGTCTGCGTAGTCGTGGACGATCACGTGCGGGAGCGCGGCGCCGTGCAGCGGCGCCAGGCGCTCGTACAGCTCGGAGGCGGCGAAGGCCACGCGCGCTCCGCTGTCGCCTGCCACGTGCTCCAACTCCGCGGTCAGCCACATCGGGTTGGCCGGCACCACCACGGCTTCGGCGCGCAGGATGGCGTAGTAGGCAATGATGAACTGCGGGCAGTTCTGGGTGTACAGCAGCACGCGGTCGCCCGGCACGACGCCGCAGGCTCGCTGCAGGTAGCCGGCCATGCGCTCGATCTGTTCGTGCAGCGTGGCATAGCTGATCGCGCGGCCGAAGTACTGGATGGCGGTCTTGTCCGGGTAGCGGCGCGCGGCCACTGCTACGTTGTAGAACAGGCTGGTGCGAGGCACATGCACTGCTGCGGGCAAGCCGGGGGGCCAGAAGGGGGACAAGCCTGAGGCTTGGGCAGCCCTCGGTTGCGCGGCGTCGGGGGGGAATGGTTGTGTCATGTTGTACCGGTGTCTGTAAAGATGAAAACGGTGAGCGGCCGGACACACAGTTCCATCGAGACAGATCTTGCAAGTGCGAACGACCTTGGCCGCGGATGGCCGCTTGACGCAGCGATCGCAGCCATGTTGCAGCCATGTGGCTTATTTCCCGGCCCAGACGGGCTTGCGCTTCTCGGCGAATGCCGTTGCTCCTTCGCGGGCGTCGGCGGAAGCGAAGACAGGGTCGAGCAGCGGTTTCTGCCGCGAGAACATTTCCTCTCGCGACCAGTCGCCGGACTCCGCCACCACGTGCTTGCTGGCGGCAATGGCGAGCGGACCGTTGGCGCCCACCGCGGCGGCGAGTTGCAGTGCGCCGTCGAGCGCGCCGCCGGCATCGGTCAAGCGGTTGACGAGGCCCAGTTCGTAGGCGCGTTCGGCCGGGAGCACGTCGCCGGTCAGCGCGTATTCCATGGCAATGTGGTACGGCACGCGGCGCGGCAGGCGGATCAGGCCGCCGGCTGCCGCTGCGAGGCCTCGCTTCACTTCGGGCAGGCCGAACTTCGCCTCGCGCGATGCCACCACCATATCGCAAGCCAGCACCAGCTCGAAGCCGCCGGCCAGTGCGTAGCCTTCCACGGCGGCAATCAGTACCTTGCGCGGCGCTCGCTCGGTCACGCCGCCAAATCCGCGGCCCGGAATGCTCGGACGTTTGCCGGCGAGAAAGCCCTTCAGGTCCATGCCGGAGCAGAAGGTGCCGCCGGCGCCGGTCAGCACGGCAAGGCTCAGGTCGTCGCGGGCGTCCAGTTCGTCTAGCGCGGCGGCGATGGCGGTGGCCGTCTCGAAGTCCATTGCGTTGCGGGCCTGCGGACGGTTGATGGTCATCACCATCACGTTGCCGCGGGTTTCCAGCAGAAGCGTGTCACTCACAGGGTGTCTCCTTTCCTCGATGGGTTGGATGTGGAGCGGCGCGCTTTAGCGTGCTGCCATGCGGATGGCGCCGTCCAGACGAATGGTCTCGCCGTTCAGCATGGCGTTCTCGAGGATGTGCATGGCGGTGGAGGCGTACTCGTCCGGCGCGCCCAGGCGGGCCGGGTGTGGCACCGAGGCGCACAGTGCGGTCTTTACGTGCTCGGGCAAGCGGGCCAGCAGCGGGGTGTCGAACAGGCCAGGGGCAATCGTGCACACGCGGATCATGCGCTGCGCCAGGTCGCGCGCGGCGACGAGGGTCATGCCGACGATGCCGGCCTTGGCCGAGGCGTACGGGATCTGGCCGATCTGGCCTTCGAAGGCGGCCACCGAGGCGGTCAGCACACAGGTGCCGCGTTCGCCGTCCACCGGTTCGTTGGTTGCCATGCGCGCGGCGGCCAGGCGTAGTGCATTGAAGGTGCCGATCATGTTGATGCGCACCACGTGCTCATATTTCTCCAGCGCTCCGGGCGAGCCGTCCTTCTCCACCACGCGGACCGGCGCGCCAAGGCCAGCGCAATGCACCAGGGCGCGCAGCGGGGCCAGCGCGACGGCAGCGTCGAAGACGCGCGTCATCTGCCCGGTGTCGGTCACGTCGGCCTGCACGAAGGTAGCCTGGCCGCCCAACGCGTCAAGGGCGGCAGCACCGCGCTCTTCGGACACGTCCGCGATCACGACCTTCACGCCTTTTTCCACAAGGCGGCGTGCGCTGGCGAGGCCCAGGCCCGAAGCGCCGCCGGTAACGACGGCAGACATGGTGTTGTCGAGTTTCATGCAGTATCTCCTGTGTCTTCTACGTATTCGGGGAGGCGCGGTTCAGACGCGCTCGATGATGGTGGCGTTGGCCATGCCACCGGCTTCGCACATCGACTGCAGGCCGAAGCGCTCGCCGCTGGCTTCCAGCGCATGCAGCATGGTGGTCATCAGGCGCACGCCCGAGGCACCCAGGGGGTGGCCCAGCGCGATGGCGCCGCCGCGTGGATTCAGGCGCGCGCCGTCGGCCTTCATGGTTTTCTGCCAGGCCAGCGGCACGCTGGCAAAGGCCTCGTTGATCTCGTAGTGGGCGATCTGGTCGAGCGTCATGCCGCTCTTGGCCAGCACGCGCTGGCTCGCGGGGATGGGGGCGGTCAGCATCTCCACGGGATCGGCGCCGATCACGTCGAAGCCGACGAAACGGGCACGCGGCTTGAGCCCCAGCTTGATTGCCATGCGCTCGCTGACGATCAACATGGCGGCGGCACCGTCGCTGATCTGCGAGGCGTTGCCGGCAGTCACGCCCCAGCCGAGTTGCGGGAAGCGCGTGCTGAGTTCCTCGTTGCGGAAGGGCGACGCCAGCGTAGCAAGGCGCTCGACCGTGGTGTTGGCCCGGATGGTTTCATCCTGCGCCACCAGCCCGCCGGGCGTGCGAATGGGCAGGATTTCGCGTGCGAAGCCGCCGGCTTCCCGTGTCGCGGCGGCGCGATGGTGGGAGCGTGCCGAGTAGCTGTCCATCTGCTCCCGCGAGATCTCCCACTTCGCCGCGACCAGCTCGGCGGCCACGCCTTGCGACACCAGGCCCGGCGCGTAGCGCGCCTCCATCGAGGGGCCATACGGGTTCTGGCCAATGCGGGCCGAGCCCATCGGCACGCGGCTCATCGATTCGATGCCGCAGGCGATGACCACGTCATAGGCGCCGGCCATGATGCCCTGGGCGGCAAAGTGCACGGCCTGCTGGCTTGAACCGCACTTACGGTCGATGGTGGTGGCCGGCACGTGCTCCGGGAAGCCTGCGGCCAGCCAGGCCACGCGGCCAGGGCCGGCGGATTGCTCGCCGGCCTGCGTGACGCAACCGGTGATGATGTCGTCCACCAGCCCAGGGTCGAGGTTGTTGCGCTGAACCAGCCCGGCGAGCACTTGCGCCAGCAACTCCGTGGCGTGCAGCTCGGTGAAGGCGGAGCCGGGCTTGGAGCGGCCCAGGGGCGAGCGGATGGCATCGACAATATATGCCTGTTGCATGTTGATACTCCTTTTGTATTCGCGTTTGGGAGGGGATAGAGGCCGCGCGCCGATGCCCTCTATGGCAAGGGCAGTGGGATGACTGACGGTGTGAAGCTCGTGTTCGCTGTCGCACGCGCTGTCAGCGCCACGAAGAGATGGCCAGGCGTGTTCTTTGCTCGATTCATGAATGTCTCCTCGTGATTATTTGAGCTGGACGCTGGTTCGAGGATGGGCGCGTCACAGCCATGTCGCGCAGGGATGCAATACCGGCGGAGCGGCTCCCTACGATTTCCTGAATCATAGATACTTGCCATCTGTCTGGCAAGTGTAGGTGTTAAGATGCCTTCGCCGTCGCGTCATAACAGGTGGCCGCAAGGCGGGTTGGTAAGATAGCGGCGACAATCAGGTATCCCTTTCTTCACGTATGGAAAATCAACCTCAAGCCCCAAGCCAGAAGCCGGTAAAGTCCCGCCGCACGCAGCATGAAAGAAGGGAAGAGGCAACGCGGCGCATTCTCGAAAGCGCGATCGAGCTAATCTGCGAGAAGGGCATGGCCGGCGTCACCATGCGCGAAATTGGCGCGCGCTCCGGTTACAGCCGCGCTTTGACCGCGCATCACTATGGAGACAAGGAGGGCCTTCTCGTCGCCCTGGTTGACCAGATTGGCGTGAACATCCGCAAGGCGCGACTGGCCAACAGTCACGCGAAGCCTGGCCTGGAAACCGTTCTGGAAATCGTTCGCTTCACCCTCGGGCGGGATCCGGCGCACCTCAAGGTGCTGCATGCGTTCAACGTGATTCTTTCCGAGGGGCGCAGCCCGGGTGGACCAGTCGCATTGGCGCTAGAGCGTATGACGCGCGAGTCAGCGGCACATATCGAAGCCGAGCTTCGAATCGGCATTGAGGAAGGCGAGATTCGATCCGACCTGGATCCGGCCGAGGAGGCAATGGCGATCGTCGGGACGATCCGAGGCATCTCCGCGCAGTTCTTGTTTGGAGCGAGCCACGTCAACGCCGAGGGCGTGCGCCAGTCGATCGTGAGTATTCTCGAGCGCGGGCTGGCGTCACTGCCAACGCGTTCAGTTCGGTCTCGCTCGATCCGCCGTTGATTCTCTGGAGCCAGTCGCTCACGTCGCGCAGCTATCCCGCATTCCGCGAGAACGATCATTTTGTTGTCAACATTCTCGCCGACGACCGGGGCGCCGTCTCCGATCACTTTTCCCGCGCCGGCAAGGACGAGTTCCAGGCCATCGACTACGACGATGGGCTGTGTGGTTCGCCAGTCCTGCCGGGCGCGGCCGCCTATCTGGGGTGATCGTCATTTTCCCGTAGATGGATACGGTTATTAATCAGCCCCAAGTCCCTTGTTGGCGCGGGGTGCAGCCCATTCGCCTGACCTTATTGCGGCCATCCGTGCACTTGCCGTACAGTTTTGTCCCGAACGACTGATGCCCTCAGCAACCTGAGTCAGGGCTTGTTAAGCCAGCTGGTGGTCAGTGTCAGCCGGCTCTTTCAGATCGGCCTGTATATCTTGACGGCTGCCGTGGCTGTGCCCACTGCCCTCGAAGGCAGCTCGCACATGGACCTCTTGCCTGGCACGCGCCGTGTCACCTGACCCCCTCTGCCGGTGAGCGCAATAGCCTGCACCGCTCACGCTCAACACCCGGCAGGCACGGCTGATCGAACGGCCGACCCTCAATCCGTCACGACCTTGGCCGCCAACGGATGCGCAGCCTTGGCCTTGGCCCACGCTGCGCATCAATCGATGATCGGCTTAGCTTACGACGCAGAAAAACGAAGGAAATGGTCTGACCGGAAAGATCCTCCTGTCCCTCACCAAGGGCGACGGGTAGCGCTTGAGCAGATCGGGCACGGCCGGATGGTTTAGGGGCGGCCTCAGAACCCGTTCCAGTGCAGGATGGATCTGGGTGAGCAGGCCGTGAATGCGGTTACTGGTTTGGGTGATTTTGGCAGCGTGGCAGCTTCCAGTACTCCTCGGGAAATGGCATTCAGGTGTTTCTTCATGCCGAGGAGTGCTATCGGGGCCATGCCGGCAAGCTGGCTGGTCAGTTGTTCCATGCGAGCAGCCAGATCCGCCGCCGGTACGATCTCCGTCAGGAATCCCAGCCGCAACATCGTTTCGGCGTCGATCTTTTCGGCGCTAAGAAACAGCCGCTTGGCGGCGTTAATCCCCAGGCGCGAGACATAGCGTTCCATGCCGCCGCGGTAGAAATGCAGGCCCAGGCGAGCTGCGGACATGAACATGTCACAGTGGGGGACGCCAATACGGAAGTCACAGGCCAGACAGAAATCCGTTGCCCCGCCGTACACGCCGCCGTTGATGGCGGCGATGGTCACGGGGCGGGCCGCCTCGATGGCATCCATCACTTCCCCAAAGTTGAAAGCGCCTTCATCGGCCTTTCCAGTCAGGAATGCAATGTTGTAGCCACTGCAGAAGTACTTCCCCGTAGCGGTAAAGCGCAGCACAAGGACCCGCTCCATGTCGTTGACCGCGTCGACGTGGGCCTTGAGTACGCGTAGGTCAGCGGGACTCAACCGGTTGGCTACTTCCGGGCGGCGTAATGAGATCGTGGCTACCGATTCATCCACGTGAAGTTGAGGCGTGTGCTCATCCATAGGGCGACGTATCTCCGGTCGTTGTCATGTACTCGCCGTCGGCGCGCCGGCCCGATGATCCTTATTCCCTGTTATTCGGAGGCAAGGCATCGGCTGCGACGCGGCGCTGGCTAGACCTCTCGGATCTGCTGGAAGAATGCGGAAGGCACTTCCGGGCCCCAGGTCCACAACTGATCGTCCGTGCCTTCGACTGTCGTTGCCGGAACGGTGTTGTCATAGAGGTCGCCGTCGGCATAGTGCTCGACGCGCAAGCCATCCGGATCCCACCAGTAGTCGAACACCTGACTACCCAGGACATGCCGACCGATGCCCCAGTGGGCCTTGTGCCGCCTGGACTTCAACCACTCATGGCCCATATGAACCGCGTCGATATCCTGAACCTCGAAGGAAACATGATGGACGTGTGATGTCCCGGCCTTCGAGAACAGCAGGGTATGGTGATCGGTGGGTGTCGCTCCCCGGTCACAACGCATGAAGAAGCCGAGGAATTCGTCCTGTGAGCCGGGTTGCAGCATCGCGTCTGAAACGATCATGCCCAGGTTGCGAACAGCCCAGTCCTTTGTTGCCACCGGATCTGGCACGCCGAGGGCGACATGCCCCAGGCGGAGCACCTGGCAGGGTCCGTGTTCCGGGCGCTGCGGTACATTGAAGCGCGCCTTCCGAATTCCCTCGTTAAGCACCGATGGCGGACGCACCGGTAATTCGGGGGCATCCTCGACGCCGTGGACAAGCTCCAGACTTATCCCGCCCGGCAACGCGACGTTCACGCAAAGGCCTCCACCGGGACGGCTAAGCTCACGTATACGCGAGGCGCCCTCGATGCGGGCGGCAAGCGCAAGGTCGTCCGCACTGTCCACTTCGAGGCCAATTGCCTTGAGAGATGGTTCAGCGGATGGTTCGGCCACGTAAATGTAGGGACTGGAAAGGGCCCCGCGGAAATAGGCGGCGTTTCCAGGCCAATCTACAGGCACCAGGCCAAAGTCGGCCATGAAACTTCGGGTCTTTCCGAGGTCACTGACCCCATAGACCACATACTTTCCACCACGAATTTTGATCACGTCGTCTCCTTCTGCATGCTGTTGGTAGGCGCGGTGGGCGGGGCCGGCTTCAGCCTCTTGCAACGATGGGATTCGTCACCGCTACGATGCCCTGCACAGCCACCTCGACGACGGATCCAGGCTTCGCGTAGATGCGTGGGTTCCGGCCAAATCCAACACCTGATGGCGTACCAGTAGCGATCAGGTCGCCGGGCTGCAAACTGATCGTGCGCGTAATGAATTCAATGATCTGTCCGACGGAGAACACCATGTCTGCAGTGGTGCCGTCCTGCATGATTTCACCGTCCACCCTGGTCGTCAGCCGCGTGTTGGCGGGATCGATCGAGTCCGCAGTAGCGATGATCGAACCCACTGGACCGCTGCCATCGAGATTCTTGCCCAGCGCCCACTGGCCAGTGCTGAGCGTCATGCTCTGGAGTTGGGACGCCCGTCCGCTTAGATCATTGAAGACCGTGTAGCCCAGTACACCTTCCAATGCTTGCTCCGGATTCGCTTCCAGCAGCGGCTTCCCAATGATCGCGGCAAGCTCGACCTCCCAGTCGATGCCGTCCGGCTCCGTCGATGGCACCGGCACTGGGGTGCCAGACGTCACCAGCGTCGAAGCCCAGCGCGCAAACAGATTGGGGAAAGGCGGCGTCGGGAGTCCACCTTCCTTGCCATGCTCGACATAGTTGATTGCCACGCAGATGATCTTCGCGGTCAACGGGACAGGTACTGCCAGGCTGACGTCGGCGAGCGGCAGGGAGCCTTTGTGCAGCGTCCGCGCCTGCTCCAGCCAGGCGTCGGTATCCCTGTAGAAGTTGCCTAGGGATGTCAGTGGTTCGATGAGGCCATCTATCAGGACACCGATGTTGGCGTCGGACTGGACACCGGTGTTGGAGGGGCGATAAGCGATCAGGCGCATGGGAATGCTCCAAAGTCATTTGCTTGGGACTGCTGCGAGCCAGCAGGGGTGGTTCACCGTAGGGGCGAGGCGTCGACCATGCGATGGCACGATGGCCATCGCGCCTCAGGCGCTGCCGCTGAAGGCCAGCGACACGGGGGACGCCTTCTGGTCCGGCTCGGGCCATCGCTGCGAAACGGTCTTGAGCTTGGTGTAGAAGCGCGCGGCGTCGGGTCCGTAGAGATGGGATTCACCGAACTTCGAGCGGCGCAGTCCGCCGAAATTGAAGTAACCCACGGGCAAAGGCACCGGGACGTTGACCCCGATCATGCCGGACTCGATCTCGGTCATGAAACGATGTGCCGTCTTGCCGTCGCGGGTGAAGATGACCGAGCCATTGCCGTAGGCGTGCCTGTTGGTCACGTTGACGGCCTCATCGAAGGTCTCGGCACGCATGATGCCGCGCGCCGGCCCGAAGACCTCCTCCTTGTAAAATTCCATATCGGACGTGACCCGGTCGATCAGCGTGGGGCCAAGGTAGTAACCGCTTGCATGGCCCGGCACACTCAGATCCCGTCCGTCGAGCACAAGGTCCCCACCAGCCTCCACGCAATCGCGAATCGCTCGCTCCACCGCCAGCTTGGACTGCGCTGAAATCACGGCACCGAAGTCGGCGGCGGGGTTGTTGTAGGGGCCCACGCGGAGCGCCTGAATCTTTGGCACGAGCAGCTCGCGCAGGCGCTCGGCCGTTCCGGCGCCAACGGGCAGCAGTAACGACACGGCCATGCAGCGCTGGCTCGCCGAACCGTAGCCAGCGGAAACGAATGCATTGGCTGCGGCCTCCAGATCGGCATCTGGCATCACCACCATGTGATTCTTGCCACCGGTAAATGCGGCTACACGCTTGTTGTGGGAGGAGCCCTTTTGGTAGATGTATTCACCCACGGCCGTGGAGCCAACGAAGCTGACACCCGCGATGCCAGGATGTTCGAGGATCGCGTCGACCATCTCCTTGTCGCCCTGGACGACATTAAATACGCCATCGGGCAACCCGGCTTCCTTCCACAAGCGCGCAAACTCGAGTGCGGCACTCGGCACCTTTTCCGATGGCTTCCAGACCACTCCGTTGCCGACGGCCACGGCCATGGCAATCATCACGGCAGGCACCATGATGGGAAAGTTGAATGGCGTGATGCAGCCGACCACGCCGATCGGCACACGCATCGAAAATACGTCGATATCGCCGCCAACATTCGTCGCATACTCGCCCTTGGTCACGTGCGGCGCATTGGTCGCAAACTCAATGGCCTCGATGGCGCGGGCGATCTCGCCCTTTGCGTCGGCGATCGTCTTGCCATGCTCGCGGCCGATGGTCTCGGCCAGCAGGTCGATATTGGCGGTCATCAGCTCACGCATTTTGAAGATGACAGCCTGGCGCGTCGCATGCGAGGCGCGCCCCCAGCGCTTTCCCGCTTCGGTGGCGGCCACGACCGCATGATCGAGCGTGGCCCGATCCGCATAGGCGCAGCGCGCAATCTCTTCGCCAAGCGAGGGGTTGTAGACCGGGCCGGTACGATGGCCCGTGCCGGCTTCATGCTTGCCCGCGATGAAGTGCCCGATGTGATTGGTCATGCTTTGTGTACCTCCCTGAGCGATCGCCCGAACTTCGTGAATTGGTTCTGCATTGCGTGCAGTGACACCGTACGGCAGATCGTACACCTGCGTTTATGCAATTGGTGTGGCAAAATATGCAAGGCAACTATGCGTTTTTGCATTTGTAGGAGAGCGCCTTGAACCAGTTCAATTGGGACAACTTGCGGGTATTTCTTGGCGTGGCGAGGGCGCAATCTGCGCTGGAGGCCTCGCATGCGCTGGACATGAACCAGTCCACCATTTCGCGACGCTTGCAGCGGCTGGAGGAGGACATCGGGTCGAAACTGTTTGATCGCAGTTCGCAAGGGCATCGCCTCACGAGCGCTGGTCACCGCTTGCTGGAGCACGTCGAGAAGCTGGAGAGCACGCTTGCAATGGTGGAATCCGACGTCTTTGGCGACAGCCTTGCGCTGACAGGCGAGATAAGGCTGGGCGCTACTGAAGGGTTCGGCAGCTACTTTCTGGCCCCGCACGTCGCGCATTTCTGCACACGCCATCCAGGCATCACGGTCGACCTGTTGCCGATGCCCAGAAACATCAATCTGTCGAAGCGCGAAGCCGATGCATCCGTCACCGTCGACCGGCCTACCATCGACAGCTTTGTCACCAGCAAGCTGGCGGAGTACCGGCTCTTGCCCTACGCCACACGCGAGTATTTGCGCCGTCACCCTCCTATCCATGGTGTGACAGACCTTCCTGGTCACAGATGGATCGACTATGTGGACGATCTGGTTTTCGCGAAGCAACAGTTCAGTCTCCAAACGTGGCTGCCCGGGGCCAAGCCGTTCATGCGTAGCACAAGCGTTATCGCGCAGTTCCAGGCCGTCCGTTCCGGGCTCGGGGTGGCGGTCTTGCCTTGTTTCCTGGGCGCCGCTTCGAAAGAGCTCGTTCCCATCCTTCCCGCGCGGATCGATATCACCCGGACTTTCTGGCTCGTCGCGCCGCAGGAACGGCGGGAGCTTGCCCGAATCAAGGCACTCTGGGATTACTTGCGCCGGGTCGCCGACGCTAACGCGGATTTCCTGATGGGCAAGTCCGGAAAGATTGAATGGCTGGCCGGCTGAGCGATAAACTCGGACGGGGACTTCTTGGCGAAGGCACAGCCGGACGGCCATCCGGCAGCGGCATCAAGGCGTCAGCGGCGATCAAGCGCACTTCGGCATAGTCGCCGGGACCTAAAAGGCGCACGACCGTCCCAGCCGCGATCAGCCTGAAGGGCACAGCGTGGATGACCGCTCTGGATCGCTCTCCGGACCTCCACTATGCCGGGTTCGGATGACAGGATCTCGGCCTGAACAGCCCTTCGAACTATCGCGTTGGACGTCGCAGAAGGGTCGGTAAGAGGCGGTGTGCAGCCGGGTGGTAGGGCACGATAACGAGCACTTCGCCGAGGGGGCAGCGTCGAGGTTTTACTCGGGGGCGTCTCCGAAGACCCGGACGGCCAAGTCGTGCTCGAATTTGGTCGACCAAGAATCACGAGACCCTGCTGCATAGTGCATCAGAGTGCCTGTCTCTGGTCTCAGCACGCTGACCAGGCGATCCAGTTTCCCGGTCATGTCGCAGACGCTAAAGTCGGCGGCGATGAACCCGTGTCGACGACAGGCATTGGTAAAAGCTTCGCGCTCCGCGGTCCCAGGAGGACGCCGAGATGATGCTGGGCATCCCGCGATCGGTGGCCACCAGGCTGGTCACCGAGGGGATCATCACGCCCGCCCTCGGGCCGCGGCGAAAGCTCCTCTTCACGTTTCAGGACATGGTGCTTCTTCGTACCGCAAATTCCCTGCACGGCGCCAAGATCCCTACGCGGCTGATTGTCCGCGCGCTGGCGAGGGTGAAGGCGTCTCGCGGCACCGGCCAGCCGCTGACCGGTGTGCGGATCCGTGCGATGGGCAACGAGGTGGCGACAAAGGACGAGGGTAGGGGATGGCAGGCCGTGTCAGGCCAGATGCTGATGGACTTCGAGCCAGGTGAACTTGGCGCGGCGGTCGTGGCGTCTCTGCACGATGCACGGGCGCCGGCGGCCGACGCGCAGGATTGGTTTCTCATCGGTGCCGAGCTGGAAACAGAAGCCGATCGAAGCCGAGGCAGCGTACCGTCGCGCACTGGAGGCCGAACCGACATTTCTTGATCCATACCTCAACCTGGGCTGCATGCTGTGCGACGCAGGCCGGTTCGTCGACGCGATGGCACTCTACCGTTCCGGAATCTCATATCTGCCGAACGAACCCCTGCTGCACTTCAATCTTGGTGTCGCCCTGGAGGACATGAGCCAAACAGGGGAGGCGCTCTCAAGTTACGAGCGATGCATCACGCTTGCGCCGGGCTTTGCTGATACCCACTTCAACGCAGCCAGAATTTACGAAACGCTTGGTAATGGGGTGCGGGCAATCCGACATTTCAATGCCTACCGCCGGCTGCAGACTTAACTTATTGCGCAGGTCGCCTGCGGAGAGGCGGCTGGTCCAAGGGGTGACGTGGATCCGCGCCAGAGGGCGTCAGAGTGGGTGCCAGTTCAATAACACAATAAACTGCCTGCCGAGGGACGGCCACCAGGCGTGCGCAGCGCGCCCGGTCACCCCGGCGAACAGGCACCGCTAAACATAACGCGGGTGCTGTCTAAGGTTGTTCGCGGCTGTCGGCATGAAAAAACCGGGCACGTTTTGGCCCGGTTTCATTTGCGGCAAGGTGCTCGGCCAGGCTTGGCAATGGCAAGCGACGGTCTTTACGGCTGCAGTCCATGCCCAACGCCTTGGCGGCGGCGCTGCGAACCGTGTGAAGTAGAGAGCGCACTATCGCATGGGGCCTTTGGCGCGTCTAGGAGGCGGCGCTTTCGCTCAACTGGTGCCGGGCATGGGGCTAGCCCGGCGCGTCCAGCAGCACGGGGCGCCGGCACGGCCTCGAAGGCGGGGCCGCAGCTGGAGTTGATGTGATCGCATTTACGTAACGTGTACGGATTTGATTGAGGTTATTGCTACAAGCGTGACAAGTTATCTGCCAGTGATGGCGCTAAGTTCCTGGTCAGTTTTCGTGAACACTTAGCCTCACTTGTTGATCGTCACGGTGCCATAAGTCATGAACACCCGCGCCGAGCCAGACGGGCCGCTATAGCCGCCCTGCCCACCGCCGAGGTGGCAGGCGAGCGCGGTGAATTCCCAGGCATCGTCTATCGACGCGGCGATCTTGCGGGTGGTTAGCCTCTCCAGCCCATATTGCTGACCGAAGTCTCGCACGCGTCGGGCGTGCTCGCCGAGCGCCTCAGGTACCGAAGGGTGGTCCCAGCCCCATAGCCAGGTGCCGTCTTCGGTATCGTAGGTGCCAACCACCTGCACCGGCGAGGTCACCACCAGCCCATTCTCGGCATTGGTGAAGATGATCGTCCCAGCGTCGAGATCGGCGTTCCACGAGGCGGTGTCGAGGCCCCACATGTCGATCGCGGCTTGCGTGCGCATCCGCATTTCGTTATTCGCGCGCGCAATGGTGAGGTCTGGTTCGGGAAGAGTCGCAGCGTCGCGGTGGTCACCATGACCGTCCCTCTCAGCGTCTTTATCACCACCGCCAAACAGCTTCTTCAGGAAACTAGCCATCCGCATCCTCCATTTTCCAAACGCGTTCTTTGCGAACACGCACTGTCGATTTTTCGAGCGACCGATTCTAACGCCGGCCGCGCCGGCATAAGCGAAACATCGAAATGACTAAAGACCAGCACCTCGACGATCAGGAACAGCAGTACCGGGAAAGCGTAGACAAGTCGATTGCCTATGATGCGTCTTTTTTTTGTCCAACAAGGCTTCTCGCGGGATGAAGCATTAGCGAAGGCGCGACAGATCAACGCCAACCAACAGGCGGCCGAAGTGGATCCGACGTGCGCGCTGGGAACGCTCGCTGAAGCGCAATCTCCAATCCCGCCAGTCGGCAAGGAAGGCCAGACGCTGGAGGCGGCGCCGGCCAAGCGTGCCGACCCCATGATGTGCGCGATACTGCGCGTCCTCGCGCACATCATGATTCTCGAAATGACGCTGCAGATAGCCAGCCTCGATCCGCTCTAATTTCGTCGGCCAGTCGGGATGCAGACCTCGCATCTGCAGATTTCGGTGACGGTGCATGGCCGGTGGCGTGGCGAAGGCGATCGCCGGCAATCCGGGCGTGGCGTTGCCAGGCCGAAATAGAAAAGGGCGCTCCGCAGAGCGCCCCCAAAGCAGGAAGTTGGGGGTCCGCCCACCCGAAGATAGCTGCCGACGCTGATCCCAATTTTTCGCTTGCAATTGTCAAAGTATTCCACCCTCAAGTCAACGGACCATCTTTCCGACGAGGAACTTGCCGCCGTGGCGGCGCTACTATCAAGTGAGTGTTAAGCATGTTCGAGCGGCTGACGGGCTCCAACCGCGGCGCCATTGCCTTGCACCAGGAGATGCTACGGCTTGCCGCCTCCCTCATGACGGTCACGGCGGTGGCGAGATCGTCCTACGCGACGCGGTCGACTGGATGCCCTACAAGCTGGGGCAGGCTAGTTGGGCAAGCCATGGGGCAGGTCAATGTGGACTGCCCCATGGCCCCAGGCTGGCTGCGGCGCGCGAGGGACGCCCTCCCGGTTCCACGCGGTGAGCACGTGACTAGAGTGGTGCTGCTTGTCGAGTTCGCCGACATCGACTAGCCTGCTATCGATGTCGATTCTTCGCTGCGCTGCGATACCCATTTGATGCCAGAACGCTCGATCACCCGATATGGCAAGGCGCTGCAGCGCCTGCGCCAGGTCTTTTCCCCGTTGAACCTGGGGGCGGCGGCGTGGTTGATCGCAACATGGGCGTTCGTGACGTTTCAGCTCGTGAGCGAACGGGACCGCTTGCTGCACGACGCCGCGGAGCGTACCCAGGCGCAGGCCCGGGCGTTCGGCGCGTACTCGAAATCCAGCATCCTGCGGCTGTCCGAGTTCCTCCTCGACCTGCGGGCCAGTTGGCTGGTCGGCCAGCCGGGGTTCGTCGACATGGTGCGTGAGCGGGAGAACCTGGTGGTGGACCTGTCGTTCCAGGTGTCGGTGATCGACAAGCAGGGCCTGCTCGTCTACTCGTCCATCGCCCCGCCCGCGCCCGGCGAAAAGGTCGACCTGAGCGGGCGCGAGCATTTCCGGGTCCATCAGAACGCGGGCGGGCGCGACATCCTGTTCATCAGCGACCCGGTGAAGGGCAA
>NZ_JBXAOE010000024.1:0-125284 GCF_058802485.1 Cupriavidus sp. GW822-FHT02D05
TCTCGTTAGTCTTCTTTGCCGACGCAAAGAAGAGTGACCGGCAGCCCCCGCAGGGGGATGTCGTATGGCTCTTGGGTCCAAAAACCATCGCCGTACAAAGAAACAGCAGACCAACCCCGCAGGCAGATGTCGTACGGCCCTTGGCTACAAAAACCGACGCCGCAACAAATCCCTCCCAAACCCCACCCCTTGACATCCCCCCTCCCCCCTCCTATCCTCCCACCTAAATTCCCTAAGTAAGACTAACGTTCTATTCTACAGAACACAAAAACCATCCGCCGGTGCCGTGCACCACCCCAATCCGGAGACACAACACAATGAAACGCTTCCCCATCCGCGCCCTGCTGCTGCTCGCAGTCCCCGCCCTGCTCGCCGCAGGTGCCATCCCCGCTGCCGCGGACACCTATCCGAGCCAGCCGGTACGCCTGGTGGTCCCTTTCCCGCCGGCCGGCGGCACCGACGTCATGGCGCGCCTGGTGTTCAACAAGGTGGGCATGACCACCCACTGGAACGTGGTGGTGGAAAACCGCGCTGGCGCGGGCGGCAATATCGGCATGGACGCGGTGGCCAAGGCCCGCCCCGATGGCTACACGCTCGGCATGGGCCAGACTGCCAACCTGGCGATCAATCCCACGCTGTACCCCAGGATGCCCTACGACGCGGTCAAGGACTTCACCCCGGTGGCACTGGTTTCCGCGCAACCGCTGGTGCTGATCGTGCGCAAGGACGCGCCGTACAAGAACCTGGCCGACCTGGTCACCGCCGGCAAGGCCAGGCAGCTCTCGATGGCGTCGGCCGGCACGGGCACTGTGGGCCACCTGACGGGCGAGATGTTCGCGCGCCGCACGGGCATCAAGATGCTGCATGTGCCCTACAAGGGCGCCTCGCCGGCGCTGACCGACCTGCTGGGCGGCCAGACCGACTTTTACTTCGCCACGCCGCCGATCGCGCTGCCGATGATCAAGGCCGGCAAGCTGCGCGCACTCGGCGTGACCTCGGCCAAGCGCCTGCCGCTGCTGGCCGACGTGCCGACCGTGATCGAAGGCGGCTATGCCGGCTTCCAGGCGGAGGACTGGAAGGCGCTGGTGGCGCCGGCCGGCACGCCGGCGGAGATCGTCAAGCGCGTCAACGAGGAGATCAACAAGGCCATCGCCCAGCCCGATACCATCGCCAAGATGCGTGAGGAAGGCAGCGAGCCGCGCGGCGGCTCCCCGCAAGACCTGGCCGCGTTCATCAAGGCTGAAAACACCCGCTGGGGCACCCTCGTGCGCCAGTCCGGCGCCAAGGTAGAGTAACGCCTTCGCCGCTCGCCGCGGCCGGCTTCGCCACTGCGAAGCGCCGCGGCACCCACACCTCAAAGCCTCGCCATGCAAAAACCGCTACGCCATATCCGCGTCCTCGACCTCACCAACGTGCTGGCCGGGCCCTTCTGCTGCCACCAGCTCGCCCATATGGGCGCCGAGGTCATCAAGGTGGAAACCCCCGGCACCGGCGACCTGGCCCGCCAGCTGGGCGCCGACGCCGAGCTCAACAGCCGGCTCATGGGCGTGTCCTTCCTGGCGCAGAACCCCGGGAAGCGCTCCATCACCATCAACCTCAAGCACGCGAGCGGCAAGGAAGTCTTCCGCAAGCTGGTGCAGAGCGCCGACGTCCTGGTGGAGAACTTCCGCCCCGGCGTGATGGACCGCCTGGGGCTGGGCTTCGAGGCGCTCAAGCAGATCCATCCCAAGCTGATCTATTGCGCCATTTCCGGCTTCGGGCAGGACGGCCCGCTGTCGGACCTGCCGGCGTACGACCAGATCATCCAGGGGATGTCCGGGGTGATGAGCATCACCGGCGACCCGCAGACCGCGCCATACCGCGTGGGCTACCCGGTCTCCGACACCATCGGCGGCATCACCGCGGCCTTTGCCGTGGCCGCCGCGCTGGCGGATCACCAGCGCACCGAGGGTTACTTCATCGACG
This sequence comes from Cupriavidus sp. GW822-FHT02D05, assembly GCF_058802485.1. NCBI lineage: Bacteria > Pseudomonadati > Pseudomonadota > Betaproteobacteria > Burkholderiales > Burkholderiaceae > Cupriavidus > Cupriavidus sp. GW822-FHT02D05. The sequence continues at coordinate 1,966 of NZ_JBXAOE010000024.1, forward strand.
TGTCGATGCTGGAAGCCACCCTGGCCACCATGGGCTGGGTGGTGTCCAACTACCTGATCGCAGGCAAGACCCCGGCGCCGATGGGCAATGAGAACATGACGGCCAGCCCGTCGGGCGCGTTCCATACCGGCGAGGGCCTGATCAATATCGCTGCCAACAAGCAGGAGCAGTTCGAAGCGGTCTGCCGCGTGGTGGGCCGCCCGGAACTTGCCACCGACGCGCGCTTCGCGCAGCGCCAGGCGCGGCTGGCCAACCGCGCCGAACTCACGCGCGAGCTGGAGGCAGAGCTGGCGAAGAAATCCGCCGATGCGTGGTGGAAACTGTTCAACGAGGCGGGCGTGCCGGCCGGCCCGGTCTACAGCGTGCCGCAAACGCTGGATCACCCGCAGGTGAGCGGGCGCGGCATGATCGGTGAGTTTGCCGACGTGCCCGGCGTGGGCCGCGACATCCGGCTGGTGCGCACGGGCTTCAAGCTCAATGGCGAGGCCCCGTCGGTCGACACCCCGCCGCCGGAGCTCGGCCAGCACACCCGTGAGATCCTCGCCCAGCTTGGCTACGGCGAGGCGGATATCGAAACCCTGCAAAAGGAGCGCGCGGTATGAGTGAACCTACCAAGGCAAACACCGGCACCAATGACATCAACGAAGGCCAGCGCCTCTCCCAGGACTGGTGGCGCACCGAGATCATCGACATGCAGCCCGGCGAGATCCGCTACCGCGGCTATCCCATCGAGCAACTGATCGGCCAGGTGTCGTTCGCGCAGATGATCTGGCTGATGCTGCGCGGCGAGCTGCCGGCGCGCGGGCAAGGCGAGTTGCTGGACGCCGCGCTGATGTCGGCGGTGGACCACGGCCCGCAAGCGCCGAGCATCGCCATCGCCCGCATGGCCGCCACCTGTGGCGTGGGCCTGAACAATGCGATGGCGTCCGCCGTCAACGTGCTGGGCGATGTGCACGGCGGCGCCGGCGAGCAGGCGGTGGAGCTGTACCAGGATGTGGCACGCCGTATCGACGGCGGCGAAACCCAGGAAGCCGCGGTCAAGGCCGCCCTGGCGGATTACCGCGACAACCACGGCAAGTTCGTGTCCGGATTCGGCCACCGCTTCCATCCGCTAGACCCGCGCGCCCCGCGCCTGCTGGCGCTGGTGGGCCAGGCCGCGGCCGATGGCGTGGTCTCGGGCCGCTTCGCCACCATTGCACGCGCGGTGGAGGCCGAACTGGGCGCGGGCCGCAGCAAGCCGATTCCCATGAATATCGACGGGGCCACGGCCGTGATCTATGCGGAGCTGGGCTTCCCGGCGCCGCTGGCGCGCGGGCTGTTCTGCCTGTCGCGCTCGGTCGGGATCCTGGCGCATGCCTGGGAGCAAACGCAGCAAGGCGGCCGCAACAAGGGCCCGATCCCGCGCCAGTACATCTGGACTTACGACGGCCACCCGCCCCGGGACGTGCCGACGGCGCAGGACTGATCCAGGCTCAGAGGCAACGCTACCGGCCCTAGCGGTCCTAGCGGCCAGGCACGTGGGCGGAGTCGCCCACGTCGCCGGGCACCGGGCGCGTGGACGGCGCCATCCAGGACGCCAGCGTATAGCGGTCCCGGCCAAACTCCTTGGCCGCATAGAGCGCCCGGTCGGCCGCCGCGAACAAGGCGCGCCATAACCCTTCCACCCCCGCCGCCCCGCCCCGCAGCTCGGCCACGCCGATGCTGACGCTGGCAAACGCCGCCGAGTCGCCGGGCAGCGCAATGCCGCGCACCTTTTTCAGGATCCGGTTGGCCAGCGCGGTGGCCTGGCCCTCGTCGGTATGCGGGCAGAGGATGCAGAATTCCTCGCCGCCGTAGCGCCCGGCCACATCGGAGGCACGCCGCGAGTTGTCGATAGCCTCGGCGATCAGCTTGAGCACGGTGTCACCGGCATGGTGGCCATGCCGGTCATTGACCTGCTTGAAATGGTCGATATCGATCACCAGGCAGGACAAGGGCTGGCCGTGACGCTCCCAGGCAGCCACCAGGCTGATGGCCGCCTTGTCGAGCGCGCCCCGGTTGAGCAGGCGCGTCAGCGCATCGAGCCTGGCGCCGCTTTCATTGGTGGCAATGACCTGCTCCATCGCCATGACCGTAAACCCGAACAAGGCCAGCAAGGTGCCCACCAGCGGCGCCACCAGCAAGATCCCGTTGGCACTGCTGGCATAGAACGGTCCTGAGGCCACGTTGCCTGCCAGCCCGGCGGCGAATCCGGCCAGGTGCGTGGCCAGGTGAACGAGGCTGGCAATCACCACCAGGGGCGTGCCCACGCTGCGCCGGCCATCGTAGGCATGCAGCAGGGTGACGACCGTCAGCACCGCCACCAGGGCCAGGCAGCCGTAGCCGATCACATGCATGCGTGCCTGGCCGCCAGCCATGCCGGCGGCGCCAACCAGCGCCAGCGCTGCCACCGTCACGCCCACCGCGAGCGTGCGATCCCACGACGCCATGCCGTAATACACCCGCACGCCGCGGTAGATCAGCAGCCTGCCGGCGATAAAGGCAGCCGCCCCGCCCGCGCTGACGTAGACCAGCCTGGCCGAAGCGTTGGCCGCCAGCACCAGCCCGGCGGCCGACACCAGCAGATGCCCGAGCGCCCACAGGCGCCCGGCCGCGCTGGGCCGCAAGGCGCCGAGCAGGCCGGCCGAAATGGCCAGCGTGCTGGCGTACACCACCACCATGACGACGACAATCGTTTGCTGGTCTAACTGCACGGAATTCCTTTGAAGATGCCGTGTTGCCGGTGACGTTGACGGAAGGCTTCAGAGGCAGGCCCGGTTGCGTGGTCAACTTCGCAAAGGCGCATGATATCGCCACGGACGCCGACAGGGCCACCCCCGACAAGCCGGGCATCGTCCTGGCTGCCGGGCACGGCACAAGGAGCAAGGCGCAAACGCCGGGGAGCAAACACCACACCCGAACCGGTTCCGCACCGATCTGGGGCAGCTCAGGCGGGAAACGGGAACGTGCCCCCCAGCGCCAGGGTCAGGTCGCGGGCTGCCCGCAGGACGTGCGGGCGGAAGGCCTCGTCGAAGCGCGGCGTCGGGCAGGTCAGGGTCAGCGCGCCCTTGAGCTCGCCGTCCGGGCCAAACACCGGCGACGATACGCCGGCAATCTCCGGGAGACGATCCCCGACCATCGCCGCGACGCCCTCTTCCCGTATCTTCTGGTAAAGGTCCCCCCGCGCCCCGCTGAACGCGCGCAGCACGCGGCCACCGGCGCCGCGGTTGCGCGGCAGCAGCTCGCCCGCCTTGGCATGGTCGCGCACCGGCTGGGGCGAGTCGACGCGGTACAGGCACAGGCGGTGCTCGCCCTGCTCGACGTGGTAAGCGGCGCTTTCGCGCGTGGCCTGCACCAGCTGGCGCAGCACCGGCATGACGATGAGCTCGAGCGAGAACGAAGCCGAATACACCGAGTTCAGCCGCGCTACTTCCGGGCCTAGCCCATAGCGGCCATCGGTATGGCGCAGGATCAGCCTGGCATGCTCCAGCGACGCCAGCAGGCGCAGCAGCGTGCTTTTGTAGAGCCCGGTGCGCTGGGCCAGCTCCACCAGGCTCAGCGTGGTGTCGCCCAGGTGGAACGCGGAAAGCACGAACAAGGCCCGGTCTACGGCTACGGCGCCGCCTTCGGCGGCATGTTTGTCGGCTTCGGAGAGCTGGGCGGCTTTACGTGGCATGAAGGAAACAGGGCAGGAAAGGTCAGGAATGCGGGAATGCGGGAATGCAGGAATGCGGGAAAAAGCGGAGCGGCGGCGTGGCACAGGGCCGGCATCCCGTCGGCCGGGGAAAGCCAGTGGCATAGCCGCACGGAGTTCCACGGTACAGAACGGTACCAGCCTTGTCAATCGGTGCCACGAGCGGGTGTGGAGGGATGCCTCGCTGGCCAGAGGCCCTGCGGCGAAGCGACGCAGGGCCCGCGCGAAGCGTGCGGCCAAGCAATCCGGTGGCGGCGCCTGTCGCGCATTCACATTGGGCGCCGTCCTGCGTCAGTGATGATGGCCGCCACCATGGAACCCGCCCTGGAAGCCGCCGCGTGGCGCGCCGACAAACGACCCGCGCGAGCCGCCATGGAAGCCGCCGCCCGGGCGCGGCAGGAACACGCGGTGCATGTTGTGCGCGTGATGAAAGCGGTCGACAAAGATAAAACTCGCGCCAAAGCCGACGCCAACCGGCGTCCAGTACCAAGGGTCGTAGTAGTAAGCCGGCTGCCCATACGCCACCGCGCCGCCCGAACTATCCACCATCTGCCAGGAGCCATCCGGCTGCAGGCAGGCCAGCCCCACCACCTGTTGCAGGTAGCCGTCGATCTCCACCTGCCCTGCCATCTGCTGGCAAGGCGACGAATAGCCATTCCATGCGTCCGCGGCCACCGCCTGCGCCGCCGCGGGCGCGCTCAGGCCGAGGCCGGCAAGTAACGCCGCCACGGCACCCAGAGCCTTGCTCATGATGTCATCCCGGGATCGAATGCCCGACGTTGCGATGCGCCGGGCTATTGCCCGAACCGCATCCCGCGGCACATCGGTTTGCCTGCCGGACCCGCTGGCACGCTTGCGCGGCGCGCGTTCCTGCATTCGGTAAACGGATCAGGCGCCCCGTTTATTCCATGCATTCCCGCTGCGTTCCGCGCTCCCTTGTCCCTTGTTATTGCCATGCCTGCGGATCGCCGCCCAGGCTCGCGCAGACATCGCCGGCGATGGCGCGCAGCCGCGCTTCGGCCAACTGGCCGGAGAGCGCATAGCCGGCCCCGCCGCTGACCCAGTAAAAGGTGCGGCGATCCGCCTGGCGCAGCACGCCAAGCGTGGCCAGGGCGGGCGCGGCCGGCGTGATGTAGAGCGTGAGCCGCTCGCCGGCCGGGTCCTGGTACATCAGCTGGGCGGCCGGGCCTGCCTCGCCCGCCAGCAGGCGACCGCCCAGCAGCGTGAAGCCGTATTCGTCCAGCGACGGAATGGTGAGCGTACGCGCGAGCCGGCGCGACAACCACGCGCGCAGGTGCGCCTGGTCGGCTGCCGCCACCTCGACCGGATGACGCTCTTCAGGCGCGAACACCACATAGGCGGCGTCGGCACGGCGCGCAAATGCGTTGGGGTCCGCGCTGGCGCCTGGCAGCCACGCCACGCCGAATGCAAGCGCCAGGCCAGCCATCACCCAGCCCGTGGCGGCAAGCGCACTGCGCCACCACGGCACGCGCGCCCGGACCAGCACGTAGCGCAGGTCCGCTGGCAGCGGGAACAAGGCCTTGAGCGCGGCGTTCTGCTGGACATAGTGCTCCGCCAGCTCCGCCGCCCGCGCGTCATGCGCGAGGGCCGCGCGCAGGGCCGCCCCTTCGGCCTCGGGCAATTCGCCGTCCACCAGCGCGCACAGCCGCGCCAGGTCGGGTGCAGGCTCGCTGGCGTTCGGGTCAGAGGCGGGGCCGGGGCCGCGGTCGTCGTTCATGGCGTGTTCCTCACCACCCTTAGCGGTACGTGCCGCTCGCCGGCGCCACCCGTGCCACCAGAGCCGCCGGCGCCATCGGCCAGCAACGCGCGCAGATGCTCGCGCGCGCGGGACAGGCGCGACATCACCGTGCCCAGCGGCACGTGCAAGACCGCGGCGGCTTCCTGGTAGCGCAGGCCTTCCAGCACGATCAGCAGCAGCACCTCGCGCTGCTCGATCGGCAGGCGGTACAGCGCACGCTGCACATCGCGCAGCATCAGCCCGTCGACTTCGCTGGCAGGGGCCGCCTGCCGCTGCCAGAGCGGATCGGCCGCATCCAGCGCCACTTCGCGGCGCCGGCGCAACTGATCGATGTAAAGGTGGCGCAGCACGGTCAGCATCCAGGCCCGGGCCTGGATGCCTGCGGGCAGCCGCTTGCCTTGGGCAAGCGCGCGCTCCGCGGTGTCCTGTACCAGGTCATCGGCCCACGCCGCGTCGCCGGTGAGCGCGCGCGCATAGCGCCGCAGCTGCGGAAGCCAGACCGCGATGTCGTCGCCAACGCTCACTGCTGACAGGACATGGGGGGCGCATCTGCAGGCATCGGGGCAGGGATCAATATCCCCTCGTCCCCATGCCGCCGGTGCCACTTGTGCCACTCGTGCCACTCGTGCCGCGGCTGCCATCGCGCGAGGCCGAGGCGCCGCCGGACCCGTCGCCACCGCCATCGGAAGAACAGGCCGCCACCGCCATCAAGGCTAGCAGCAGGGCAGAAACCAGGCGGAGCGCTTTCATGTTGGTCTCCTTGGCGGGCGGGCCGCATGGTGACGCCATCGGGTGATGCCGCCAATCGGTCCTGCCCACCCGAGTAAACGCGTGGCGCCCCGGTTTTATTCCGCAAAGCGGATGTTTTGCCCCCGCTCCCACGCAGCGCGCAGCATGGCCCACATCTTGGCCCGGCCCGTGCGGCGCACGATACTTCGAGACGCTTCTTGCTTTGTCATGCAAGTGATCTAGAGTGATGTGATGCACCATTTCGCCCGGCTGTGGCGGTGCCGGAAGGGCCACAGCGTGCAACGACACGATGCCGTGATCGCGCAATGGCTGGCATGAGTGCACTGATACGGGCTCGCATTCGGTTTGCGGAAATCACCTCCCCCTACCCTCTTCGCCTTTGTCCTGCCACGCCGCATGGCAGGGTCGGGCATCCAAGCTTTAGCGGCCTGTCCCGCACGCCGCGCGAGGCTTGCGGCCATCGCCGGCGCCCTGATCGCAGCGCCTATCCATAGCCGAATCCACGACAGCCGCCCGCCAGCCGGCAAGGCCGGGGCGGCGGTTGCTCACCTGCCAGGCGCCAACCGGGACAACGGTTGCCGGCGCACGGCTCCGATTACCGTGCCGTGTAGCGGCTCTGCCTGTCCATGCCGGGTGGCCAGCGCGTGCGCGTGTTGTTTGTGCTTCTCGTCCACTTTCACCGATTCCGAGGTCCCTTCATGCGCATCGAGCGGGTTCCCTTTCGCCATATCAGTGCCGCGACGGTTGCCGTAATTCTTGCTGCATGCGGACAGAAGCCCGCCGCGCCGCCGCCGCAGACGCTGGAGGTCGGCGTCGTCACCGTCAAGCCGGCCACCGTGCCCGTCACGTCCGAACTGCCGGGCCGCACCAGCGCGTACCTGGTCGCGCAGGTGCGCGCGCGGGTCGACGGCATCGTGCTGCGCCGCGAGTTCACCGAGGGCGATGAGGTCAAGCTGGGCCAGCGCCTCTACAAGATCGACCCAACGCCCTACATTGCCGCGCTCAACAACGCCAAGGCCGTGCTGGCGAAGGCACAAGCCAACGTGGGCACGCAGAACGCACTGGTCCAGCGCTACAAGATCCTGGTGGCGTCCAACGCCGTGAGCAAGCAGGACTACGACAACGCCGTGGCCGCGCTGGGCCAGGCCGTGGCCGACGTGGCATCGGGCAAGGCAGGGGTGGAAACCGCGCAGATCAACCTGGGCTACACCGATGTCGTGTCCCCCATCAGCGGACGCAGCGGCTTGTCGCAGGTCACGCCGGGCGCCTATGTGCAGGCCAGCCAGGCCACGCTGCTGACCACGGTGCAGCAACTGGACCCGGTCTACGTCAACCTGACGCAATCGAGCGTCGAGGGGCTGCGGCTGCGCCGCCAGATCCAGGAGGGCCGCCTGCAGACCACCGGCGCCAATGCCGCCAAGGTCACGCTGCTGCTGGAAGACGGACGCGCCTATCCGCAGCCCGGCAAGCTCCAGTTCACCGACGTGAGCGTGGACCAGAGCACGGGATCCGTGACGGTGCGTGCGATCTTCCCGAACAAGGATCGCGTGCTGCTGCCCGGCATGTTCGTGCGCGCGCGCATCGACGAGGGCGTCAACGACAAGGCCATCGTCGTGCCGCAGATCGGCGTCACGCATGACGCGAAGGGGCAGGCCGTGGCGCTGGTCGTCGGCCAGGACAACAAGGTGACGCAACGCCAGATTGTCACCACCGGCACCTACGGCAGCGGATGGGTGGTGGACAGCGGCCTGCAGCCGGGCGATCGCGTGATCGTCAATGGCGTGGAAAAAGCCAAGCCGGGCATGACGGTCAAGCCGGTCGAAGCCCAGGTACCGGCGCAGCCGGCCTCCGGCGCGCAGGCCATGCCTGGCGCCGGCGCGCCAGCGGCATCGGCGCCTTCCGCAGCATCGGCAGCATCGGCCGCGCAATAACCGGGAGCCAGCTTCATGGCAAAGTTCTTTATCGACCGGCCGATTTTTGCGTGGGTGATCGCGATCATCCTGATGCTGGCCGGCCTCGCCGCGACCACCACGCTGCCCATTGCCCAGTACCCCACGATTGCCCCGCCGGCCGTGCAGATCAGCGCCACCTACCCCGGCGCTTCCGCCAAGACCGTCGAAGACACCGTCACGCAGGTAATCGAGCAGCAGATGAGCGGCCTGGACCACCTGCTGTACCTGTCGTCGACCAGCGACGACTCCGGCACCGCCACCATCACGCTCACTTTCGCGGCCGGCACCAACCCGGACATTGCGCAGGTCCAGGTGCAAAACAAGCTGCAACTGGCCACCCCGCTGCTGCCGCAGGCCGTGCAGCAGCTGGGCACCAAGGTCACCAAGTCGAGCAGCAGCTTCTTGCTGATCCTCGCCTTCGTGTCCAAGGACGGCAGCATGGGCCGCTACGACCTGGCGAACTACGTGGCGTCGAAGGTGCTGGACCCGGTCAGCCGGATCGACGGCGTCGGCACGGTGACGCTGTTCGGCTCGCAGTACGCCATGCGGATCTGGCTCGACGCGACCAAGCTGAACAACTACAGCCTGACCCCGATCGACGTCAAGAACGCGGTGGCCGCGCAGAACGTGCAGGTCGCTGGCGGCAGCCTGGGCGGCACGCCGTCGGTGCCGGGCCAGATGCTGCAAGCCACCATCACCGAGGCCACGCTGCTGCAAACCCCCGCGCAGTTCGGCAATATCCTGCTCAAGGTGAATACCGACGGCTCGCAGGTGCGCCTGAGGGATGTGGCGCGCATCGAGCTGGGCGGCGAGAACTATAACTTCGACACCAAGTACAACGGCCGGCCGACCGCGGCCTTCGGCATCCAGCTCGCCACCGGCGCCAACGCGCTGGCCACGGCCAAGGCGGTGCGCGCCAAGATGGCCGACCTGCAGCGCTACGCACCGCAAGGCGTGGTGGTGGAGTATCCGTACGACATCACGCCGTTCATCACGCTGTCGATCGAGGAAGTGATCAAGACGCTGATCGAGGGCATCGTGCTGGTGTTCCTGGTGATGTACCTGTTCCTGCAGAACCTGCGCGCCACGCTGATCCCGACCATCGCGGTGCCCGTGGTGCTGCTGGGCACCTTCGCGGTGATGTCGGTCGTTGGCTTCTCGATCAACACCCTGTCGATGTTCGGCATGGTGCTGGCCATCGGCCTGCTGGTGGACGATGCGATCGTGGTGGTGGAAAACGTCGAGCGGGTCATGGCCGAGGAAGGCTTGTCGCCGCGCGACGCCACGCGCAAGGCCATGGAGCAGATCACCGGCGCGCTGGTGGGCGTGGCGCTGGTGCTCTCGGCGGTGTTCGTGCCGGTGGCATTCTCCGGCGGCTCGGTGGGAGCGATCTACCGGCAGTTTTCACTGACCATCGTTGCCGCCATGGTGCTGTCCGTCTTGGTGGCCCTGATCCTGACGCCGGCGCTGTGCGCTTCCATGCTCGAGCCGATCCCGAAAGGCCACCACGATGAAAAGACCGGCTTCTTCGGCTGGTTCAACCGCACCTTCGCCAGGAGCCAGAAGAAGTACCACGGCGGCGTGGAGCACGTGATCCGGCGCTCGGGCCGTTGGCTGGTCATCTACCTGATGGTGATCCTGCTGGTGGGCTTGCTGTTCGTGCGCCTGCCGAAAGCCTTCCTGCCCGAAGAGGACCAGGGCACCATGTTCGTGCTGGTGCAGGCACCCGTGGGTTCCACGCAGGAGCGTACCGCCAAGGTGCTGCTGGATGTGCAGGAGTACCTGCTCAACAGCGAGAAGGAATCCGTGGAAGCGGTGCTGACGGTTAACGGCTTCAGCTTTGCCGGCCGCGGCCAGAACTCGGGCCTGGTGTTCGTGCGGCTCAAGGACTTCTCCCAGCGGGAGTCCGCCAACCTGAAAGCACCCGCTTTGGTCGGGCGGATTTTCGGGCACTTTGCCGGATACAAGGACGCCAACGTGTTCCCGTTGAACCCCCCTTCCATTCCGGAACTCGGCACGGCCGCAGGCTTCGACTTCGAGTTGCAGGACCGTGCCGGCGTGGGCCACGAGAAGCTGATGCAGGCGCGCAACATGCTGCTCGGCATGGCGGCCAAGGACGCGCTGCTGGCACAGGTGCGCCCGAACGGCCTGAACGATACGCCGCAGTTCAAGGTCGACATCGACCGCGAAAAAGCCAATGCGCTGGGCGTCAGCGCCGCCGACATCGACCAGACCTTCTCGACCGCCTGGGCGTCGTTATACGTGAACAACTTCCTCGATACCGACAACCGGATCAAGAAGGTCTACGTGCAGGGCGAACCGAGGTTCCGCATGAACCCGGAGGACCTGAACGCCTGGTACGTGCGCAATGCGACTGGCACGATGGTGCCCTTCGGCGCCTTCGGCTCGGGGGCGTGGATCTTCGGGTCCCCCAAGCTCGAACGCTTCAACGGCATCCCGGCGGTCGAGATCCAGGGCTCGGCGGCAGCCGGCAAATCGACCGGCCAGGCGATGAACGCCATGGAAGCCATCGCGCAGAAGCTGCCCGACGGCATCGGCTACGAATGGACCGGCTTGTCGTACCAGGAGCGCCAATCCGGCTCGCAGGCGCCACTGCTCTATGGCATCTCGATCCTCGTCGTGTTCCTTTGCCTGGCCGCGCTGTATGAGAGCTGGTCGATCCCGTTCTCGGTGATCATGGTGGTGCCGCTGGGGATTTTGGGCGCGCTGCTGGCCGCCACCCTGCGTGGGCTGGAGAACGACGTCTTCTTCCAGGTCGGCCTGCTGACCACGGTGGGGCTGTCGGCGAAGAACGCCATCCTGATCGTGGAGTTCGCCCGCGACCTGCGCGACCAGGGTATGAGCACCGTCGACGCGGCGGTGGAGGCGGCACGCCTGCGCTTGCGCCCGATCCTGATGACATCGCTGGCCTTCATCCTTGGCGTGCTGCCGCTGGCGCTCAGTAATGGCGCCGGCTCCGGCAGCCAGCATGCGATCGGCACCGGCGTGATCGGCGGGATGCTGACCGCCACCTTCCTCGCGATCTTCATGATCCCGATGTTCTTCGTCGTGATCGGCAAGTTCAGCAAGACCAAGCACAAGCCCGGGTCGCCGCCTGCGCCCGTCCCGTCCGGCCATGCGGGCGGCGGCAATGACGATAGCAGCGATAGCAGCGATGGCGACGCCGGCACGCCTGGCCAAGGACATTGAGATGCCCAGACTCGCACTGATCGCCGCCGCCACCGCCATCCTGGCTGCCGGCTGCACGCTCCAGCCGCGCTATGAGCGCCCCGCCGCCCCCGTTGCCCCCACCTTCCCGGCCGGCGGCGTCTACGACGCCCAGCCGGACGCCGCCAGCGCCACGGCCAGCACGCCGGCCCCGGAGATCGGCTGGCGGGACTTCTTTGCCGATGCGCGCCTGCAGCGCTTGCTGGAACTCGCGCTCAAGAACAACCGCGACCTGCGCGTGTCGGTGCTGAACATGGAGGCGGCGCGCGCGCAGTACCAGATCAGCCGCGCCGGCCTGTTCCCGGCCGTCAACGCGGTGGCCTCGCAGAGCCGCTCGCGCACGCCGGAGAACCTGTCCTTCCTTGGCAAGACCATCTCCGGCGAGTATTCGGTGGGCCTCAGCGCGTCGTGGGAAATCGACTTCTTCGGCCGCATCCGCAGCCTGAACGACCAGGCCCTCGCGCAGTTCCTGTCGCTGGCGGAAAACCGCAGGGCGGCGGAGCTAGCCTTGCTGTCGTCGGTGGCGAACCAGTACCTCACCATGCTCAGCTACGACGACGCGCTGGCCGTCACGCGCGCAACGCTGGTGACGGCCGAGGAGTCTTTACGCATCACCAGCCTGCAGTTTGACGTCGGCACGGGCTCGGAGCTGGCCCTGCGCCAGGCCGAAGGCGTGGTCGAGCAGGCGCGCGCCAACCTGGAAACGGAAAGCCGGTTGCGCGCGCAGTCCGAGAATGCACTGGTGCTGCTGGTGGGCGAGCCGCTGCCGGATAACCTGCCGCCTGGCCTGCCGCTCAACAGCCAGGCCTTGCTGGCCGACATCCCGGCGGGCTTGCCGTCCGACCTGCTGACCCGGCGCCCGGACATAGCCGCCGCGGAGCAATCGCTGCGGGCAGCCAATGCCAACATCGGCGCGGCGCGCGCGGCGTTTTTCCCGCGGGTGACGCTCACCGGCAGCGCGGGCACGCTGTCGCCCACGCTGGGCGGCTTGTTCAAGCCGGGCTCCGGCGCCTGGTCGTTCGCGCCACAGATCACCTTGCCGATCTTCCAGGGCGGCCAGAACATCGCCGCGCTGGACCTGGCGCAGGTACAGAAGCGCATCGAGATCGCCACCTACGAGAAGGCCATCCAGACCGCCTTTCGGGAGGTGTCCGATGGCCTGGCGGCGCGCGGCACCTTCGACAACCAGATCAAGGCGCTTGAGCGCTTCACCGGCTCGCAAGAGCGGCGGCTGGTGCTGTCGGACCTGCGATTTCGCAACGGGGTGGACAGCTACCTGAGCGTGCTGACCGCGCAGAACGACCTCTACAGCGCGCAACTGCTGCTGATCAACGCCCGGCTGCAACGGCTGACCAACCTGGTCGATCTCTACCAGTTCCTCGGCGGCGGCTGGATCGAGCGCGCGGGCGACACGCCCCGCCCCTCGGACGCGCCGCTCGACTACAGCGCGAACGCGCCAGGCCCGGCGGCCGCGCCGTAGCGTGCCCGATGTGTGTCCGCTGCGGGTCCGCAGCGGGTCCGTCAGGCCAGCCGCTGGCAGCTATACACCTCGGTCCGGTAGGGAAACGCCACGCTGGCCTTGCCGGCCAGCGCCGGGCTGCCGTCGATCACAGCCAGCAGCCGGGCGCGCACCGCGTCCTGCTCCGCGGCCGGCAGCGAGGCAATGAAGCTGACCGACATCACCCGGTCCACGATCACCTGCTGCGCGGGGCCAACGTGCTCGTAAGGCAGGCTGGCCAGCCCCAGCTCGCCGAAGCCGCTGGCCGGGAACACCTTCTTCCAGTCACCCTTGTAGAAGCGCGGCGCGTCGCCCTCGAGCGGGGTCATGATGGCGGTCAGCTGCGCCACCCAGTCGACCGACTCATCGCGCACGTTCCACACCAGGCCGAGCTTGCCGCCCGGGCGCAGCACACGGCCGATCTCGGCCATGGCCGCGGCGTTGGCAAACCAGTGGAACGCCTGCGCGCAGACCACCGCATCGACACTGGCGTCGGGCAGCGGGATGCCCTCGGCCGTGCCCGCCAACGCCTGCACGGCGGGCAAGGCGGCGCTTAGCTGGGCGCGCATCGCGGCCACGGGTTCCACCGCGATCACGCTGGCGCCGGTGGCCAGCAGCAGGCGGCTGAACTTGCCGGTGCCGGCGCCCAGGTCCAGCACCGTCTTGCCGGGCTGCAGGCCGAGCTCCGTCGTCAGCCAGCCGCCAAGCGCGCTCGGATAGTCGGGGCGCCCGCGGGCGTAGGTATCGGCCTGGCTGGAAAAGCCCTGGGCAGCGGCGTGGTGGATGTCGGTCATGGTTGCGCGTCTCTCATCTCTCTCGTGCGTTGGACAGGCACTCCGGAGCCAGCCCCTTGCCGCAGCGGCCCTGGAGTGGAGGAAGGAAGTGGAACTAGAACGAAGGCACCGGGTTCTCGCCCTGGCTGACCTGGTACTTGCCGTCCTGGAAGCGATAGCGCACCACCGCATCCAGCGATTTGCGCCGCGGCTTGGCCGCGCCTCCCGGTACTTTGACCTCCTGGCCCCGGAACGTCACGGTCAGGTCACCCGGCGTGTCCGCGCCAAGGGCAAATGCCGGTTTGCCCTCTACCGCATAGCAGACCTGCTCGCCGGCGTCCTGGCTATCCGCGCCGCGTTGCGCGAGCACGGCGGACTTGCCTGACAGCGCCTCCTCGCATGGCTCGAGCGCGCCGGAATTCTCCGCGCTCATGGCCTCGCCGGCCAGCAGGGTGGAGATCTGCCCCGGCGCCAGGCGATAGAACGACGCCCAGCTGCCGCAATAGCCTTGCCAGCAACCGCCCCAGGTCAGGGTGAGCGCAAAGTCCGTGGCCGATATCTTCGCGATCGAGGACTCGCCGAGCGAGCCTTGCCCGCCTGAGAAGTCGTAGCCATCAACGCGCCGGCTGAGCCGCCAGCCGCCGGGGCTTTCGCCACTGGCCGTGGCATCGCGCGTAAAGAAGTACGCGCCCAGCCAGGCACCCGCCGCGTGGCTATTGTTGCGCGTGCCGCCTTCATCCACCACCATGCCCTCGGTCAGCATCGCCGCATGGGTGTCGTCCAGCCGGATCACCTGGATCGGCTTGACATCGATGGTGCCCTCCACCAGCGGCGCCTCGCCCGTGCCCTTGTAGTCCGGGTCCGGCAACGCGGCGCGCACCACGCGGCCTTTGTCGTCGTCGCGCCAGGCGGGAAAGGCCAGCAGGATCAAGGCCTCGCGCTTGAGGGTGTCGGCCTGCGCCACCGCGGCGGAGGCCGGCGCGGCCTGCGCGGACGAAGCGCCAGCCGCCGCGGGCGGGGCCTCATGCCGCGAGCAGGCGGACAAGCCGAGGCAAAGCGCCAGGGCCGGCGCCAGCATCCGCCTGGCAATACGTCGGGAATCCGCAGAGGCGGCACGAAGCGAGCAAAAGGTCATGTTGACGGCGGGCGCAAGGGCCGCGGCTGCGCGGCCAGGGATAGGGAGGCAAAGCGGGAGGCAAAGCGAGAATCACGAACTGCGGAAACCGTGGCAAATGGCCACGCGGATGCCGCGCACCGCACTATCCGCGAGCTGGTCCGCGCCGTCAAGGCGGGCCGGCTGCCATCCGGGCCCTCAAGCCGGGGCGTCGGGTGTAGTGGCGGAGCCCATGGCGGCCTCCAGCGCGGGCAGGTTGCCCTCGCCGAAGCCATGGTAGTTGTCGCGCTGGACGATTTCGAAGAAGAACTCGCCGGCCTCGCGGCGGGCAAAGGCTTGCAGGAAGGCCTCGCGCGTGCCGTCGGCGCGCAGCGCGCCGTCCACCAGGATGCCGTAGCGCCGCAAGGCCACCAGATCCAGCCCGTGGCCCGGCACGCGCGCGTCGACAGTGTCGTAGTAGGCCGCGGGCGGCTCGACAAAGCGCACGCCGTTGCGCGCCAGGGCGGCGGCGCTGGCCACCAGGTCGTCGGTCGCCAGCGCAATGTGCTGGATGCCCTCGCCATGATGCCCCGACAGGTAGTGCTCCATCTGGTCGTGGCGCTGCGTGCCTTTCTCGTAGATCGGGATGCGGATCAGGCCGCAGGGCGAAAGCAGCACGCGGGAATCGCTCGCGACATGCCAGCCGGCATTGACCTCATGGATCTCGCGAAAGCCCAGCACCTTGCGGTAGAAATCGAGCCACTCTTCCAGATGCCCGGGGTCGACCGCCTGCGTCACGTGATCCACGCGGGCCAGGCCGGCGCCAGCGGTAGTGGCGGCAGTATCCGTGGCGGCATGCGCCAGCGCGCGGAAATCCACGTCGTAGATGGAGATGTCGCCCACGTCGCCGGGCCGCCCCTCCTTGCCGCGCCAGCGGTCGATAAAGTAGATGATGGATCGGCCAATGCCCTGGATGGCCGGGATATTCAGCTCCATCGGGCCGACCGTGCCGGCCTCGAACGGCCATGCACCGGCATCGACCGCGCGCGCGAATGCCGTGGCGGCATCGTTCACGCGGATGCCGACCGCGCAGATCGAGAGGCCATATTCGGAGGCATAGCGGGTGGCGAAGGAATCCGGCTCCGCGTCAACGATGAAATTCATCTCGCCCTGGCGGAACAGCTTCACGTTCTTGTGCCGGTGCTGGGCAATGGCATGAAAGCCGAAACGCTCGAAGGTACGCCCAAGCGCCGCGGGATCGGGGGACGCAAATTCGACGAACTCATAACCCATGATGCCCAGCGGGTTCTCCCAAGGCTGGAAATCGTCGGCGCGCGGCGAAAAAACGTCTGCCGGTCGGCTCATGTCTGCTCCTTTTTATGTGGTCCGTGGTGGCTGCGGGTGTTAGCCATCATAGCAAGGGCCATGGCTTCGCTCTAGCCCGGCGCCGTGCCCCGCCGTGGCGCCGTGGCGGGGTCGGCCAGCGGCAGCCGAAGCGTAGCGGGCGCCCCGCGCGCCAACAATGGGAGCGCCCCGGCCTGTCGCGCTATTCGTGCGCCAGCGCGCGATGAACGCACCAATCATGGGTAAACCCTTAGTTTTGATGCCTTCCCCGCAAAATGGCCTCATCCACCGGGGCAAACCCGAATTTCGCCCCATAAGCGCGCACATACGTCCGTCTATCGCGCATAGTGCGCATTACACCTCTTGGTTCGCCTCATTTCACCCTTTAAGCTTGCGCTACCCACCTCGCTTCCACCTTGCGGAACAGACGGCAACAAGTAGAGCAACAGGCAACACGGACACCACCATGATCGACGGCAAGACCATCCTCATCGCGCATATCGGCTACCCCACCGAGTCCTTCAAGGCGCCGATGATCTACAACCCCTGGTTCGCGCAGCGCGGCATCAATGCCGTCGTGGTGCCCATGGGCCTGAAAGCCGAGCACTTCGCCGATGGCTTGCGCGCGCTGTTCCGGCTGACCAACCTGCGCGGCGCGCTTATCACCATGCCGCACAAGGTTTCCACCATGGCGCTGGTGGATGCGCTCACCCCGACGGCCCGCATCGCCGGCGCCTGCAACGCGGTACTGCTGCGCGACGACGGCACCCTGCTCGGCGATCAGTTCGATGGCGCGGGCTTCGTGCGCGGCATCCAGCGCAAAGGCTGCCAGCTGCAGGGTGCCAGCGTGCTGGTGTCCGGCTGCGGCGGCGTGGGTTCGGCCATTGCCGCGTCGCTGGCCGGCGCCGGGGTGGCGCGGCTAGGCCTGTTCGATGCGCGCGACGCCTCGGCGCAGGCACTGGCCGCGCGGCTGCAGGCGCACTACCCGCAATTGCAGGTCGGCACCGGCTCGAACGATCCTGCCGGCTACCAGCTGGTGGTCAATGCCACGCCGCTGGGCATGAACGAGGCCGATCCCCTGCCCTTCGACGTCAGCCGCATCGACCCGCAAGCCTGGGTGGGCGAGGTCGTGATGAAGACGGAGTACACGCCTTTGCTGCGCGCGGCGCTGGAGCGCGGCTGCCAGGTCCAGGTGGGCACCGACATGCTGTTCGAGATGATTCCCGCCTATCTTGAATTCTTTGGTTTTGGCACGGCCACGGCCGAGGAACTGCGCGCCGTTGCCAGGATCGCCTATTGAGTGTTTGCCATCCGTGCGGTTTTCACTGCAAATTCAACGGCTTAACTGCTTAACTGCTTAACTGCTTAACTGCTTAAAGTCAAAGGCGGTTTCACCTCCCCTGCGGGGAGGCGACCTACTTTCTTGTCTTGCCAAGAAAGTAGGCAAAGAAGGCGCGCCGGATGGGGCGACTACCCCCTCGGGCTTCGGCGAAAAGAGCGGCCGGGACCCAAACTCGCATCGCCTTGAGGCGATACTCAGACATGGGTCCCTCTTTTCCGCTCTTTTCGCCGAATCCCGAGGCGCCCCATACGGCCTAGGTACACCCTGACGGCTCGCTTCGCATCGCGCTTGGGTGTTTTCCGCCCCTTCGGGCGGGAAACACGGCTACCACAGTTGGTTGGTCTTGCCGCTGGTTGGCTCCCCTCTCCCACTTGTGGGAGGGGCCGGGGGAGAGGGAGCAGACTGGGAGCAGCCGTCGTCGTAGCGTATGGCTTTGGCCTGTTCGGCGGCTTCGGCCTGTGCATTGGATTTGTCAGGCTGGCGTGCCCGCCAGTTTCGCGGCGATGAACTGCAACGCCAGCCCGTACCCCTGGGTGCCGAACCCCGCCATCACCGCCTCCGCGATATCCGACAGGTAGGAGTGATGGCGGAACGCCTCGCGCTTGTGGACATTCGAGATATGTACCTCGACGAAGGGAATGGCGACCCCGGCAAACGCGTCGCGGATCGCCACGCTGGTGTGGGTGAAGGCGCCCGGATTGATCAGGATAAAGCTGACGCCTTCGGTGCGCGCTGCGTGGATGCGATCGACGATGGCGCCCTCATGGTTGCTCTGAAAGCAGGCCAGGGACAAACCCAGCTGGCCGGCCTGCTGGCGCAGGCTGCCCTCGACATCGGCGAGCGTGGTCGAGCCATAGATCTGCGGCTCGCGCGTGCCCAGCAGGTTCAGGTTGGGCCCGTTCAGGACGAGTACGGATTTCATGGTGGTTCCTCTGGTTTCCTCTGATGGGTCTGGTTGATTGCTGCCGGCCGGTTGCCGCCGGCTTGAAGACGCCCGGCTCAGGCGTCCACCGTCTCGACAATGCGCCCGCTGCGCGCAGCTTCGGCGATGGCTTCGGTCACGCGCAGATTCTGCAGCCCGTCATGCACGGTGACAAGCGGCGCGGCGGCGCCGCGGATCACGTCGCAGAAATGCGCGAGCTGGCGCGCGAGCGGATCCTCGCGCGTGAGCTCGACCACGCTGGCCTGGAAGGGCCTGAACCACGAGCGGTCCTGGTCTTGCGCATAGGTCTTGAGCCGCATGGTTGGCACCGCGAGCGAGCCGCGCGTGCCGGCGATCACATAGCAATCCTCGTCCGGATAGCTGGCATAGTCCGCGTTCTCCCGCGAAGTCTGCTCCCAACTGCGCGCCGAAGCCGCGCTATCGGACAGCATGAACGTGCCGAGCGCGCCATTGGCAAAGCGCAGGTTGATCGCCACCGTGTCCTCGACCGGAAACTGCCGCGCGGCGTTCGACGCCATCGCCTGCACCGCCACGATCTCGCCGCACAAGGCCCGCAGGTTGCCGATCTCGTGAATCATGTTGATCAGGATCGGCCCGCCGCCAGGCTGGCGGCGCCACGGCGCCGCCGCGAAGTAGTCATCGGGCTTGCAGAACATCGCCGTGCCAACCACCGCCACGGGCGTGCCCAGCACGCCTTGCTGCACGATTTCGCGCGCGCGGGCCAGCAGCGGGCTGTGCGCGCGGTGATGTCCTACCAGCAGCTTTGCAGTGGCCGCCTCGGCTGCCCGGCGCAAGCGCATGCCCTCCTCCAGGCTGTGCGCCACGGGCTTCTCAATCAGCGCCGGAACGCCCGCGCGCAAGCAGGCCAGCGCGTCTGCCACATGCAGCTTGTTTGGCGTGGCGAGGATCATGCCATCGAGCCGTTGCGCTGCAAGGAGTGCATCTAGCGAAGCGTACAAGGGCACGCCCGTAGCGCGCGCCACCTCGGCCGCGGCCGATGCGGGGTCGGCAATGGCGGCCAGCTCGCAGGCCGGGCTGGCCTGCACCAGTTCCATATGGCGGCGGCCAATCAGGCCGGCGCCGGCAATGCCGATTCTGAGCTTTGTCATTTGCTGTGCTGGTGAGGGATGACCGTGGGGTGAGCCCCCGGGGTGAGCCCCGTATCCGGCCGCCTGGACAGGGGCCATCAGCACAGCGTACTGTTATACGTCGATACGATAATCAGGCGTCATGGAAAGTCACAATGTCCCATTGGCGAACAATGATCCCTTCCTCCGGGATCTGCGCCTGTTCTGCACCGTGGCCCGGCGCGCCAGCTTTAGCGCCGGCGCCAACGAGATGGGCCTGTCCGCCGCGCATGTGAGCAAGCGCATCGCCACCCTCGAGGCCATGCTCGGCGTCAAATTGTTCCACCGCACCACGCGCCGTGTCAGCGTGAGCGCCGACGGTGAAGCGGCCTTCCTGTGGGCGCAGAAGATCCTGGATGACGTCGAGAGCATGCTGGAAGCGGTTGGCGGCGCAAGCGCGGAGCCACGGGGCCTGCTGCGCATCAGCACCAGCTTGCGGCTCGGGCGCGACCACCTCTGCCCGGCGCTGTCCCTGCTGCGCCAGCGCCATCCCGCGCTCGAAGTCTGGCTGGAACTGCTGGACCGCCGCGTCGACCTGATCGCCGAGAACTTCGACCTCGACATCCGCGTGGGCGAAGTCCAGGAACCCCACCTGATCGCCCACAAGATCGCCCCGGGCAGCCGCATCCTCTGCGCCGCGCCCTCCTACCTGGTCCGGCACGGCCAGCCCCGGACTCTCGCAGAACTGGCACAGCACGACTGCCTGCCCTTTCGCGACCGCGACCAGCGCTTCGGGGTATGGCGCATGGCCGGGCCCAGCGGCACGGAAACCGTCAAGATCACCGGGCCCACGGCCTCCAACCACAGCGATATCGTGCGCCAGTGGGCGCACGAAGGCTACGGCATCATCATGGCTTCGATATGGGACGTGGCCAGCAGCATCCGCAGCGGCGCACTGGTGCGCGTGCTGCCCGCGTACCACCAGCCGGCCGACGTATGGGCGGTGACCACCGCGCGCGCCTCAAGCTCGGCCAAGATGCGGGCCTGCATCGATTTCCTCAAGGTGCAGCTCACGCAAGGACCACACGCGCTGGCAACCAGCCTGGAAGCCGGAGCAGCGTAGCGTGCCGCACGTCGGAAACGGGCGTGAACTGACACCAACCAGCGCCGCATGACCTAAAAATCACTTTTATGATGAAGCAGACAACCCCGGTGAGGCTGCCACGCTCCTGAGACGGGCGTGGGATCCGACCGCTCCTTGCAACGGATTGGGGGTGCCATCCCGCTGGTAGAAACCCGGCTTTTGCGCGTATATCGCGCAGTCTGCGCGAATAGCGCGCAAATTGCGAGAATTCGCCTTGTCGACGATCAAGGGATCGCTTAATTTCCAGCCAACAATGATTGGAGACGAAATTGGCTACTACCCTCAATGACCGTGACCTGCACGGCAAGCGCCAGACCAAGAAGGCGACCGCGAGCGGCTGGATCGGCTCGGCACTCGAATACTACGATTTCTTCATCTATGCGACGGCAGCGTCGCTGCTCTTCCCCCAGATTTTCTTCCCCTCGGGCAACCCCAAGGTCGCCATCGTTGCTTCGCTGGCAACCTACGGTGTCGGCTATATCGCCCGCCCCATCGGCGCCCTCTTCCTGGGCCACTGGGGCGACACCCACGGGCGCAAGAACGTGCTGGTGCTGTGCATGTTCCTGATGGGCTTTTCGACCGTGGCAGTCGGCCTGCTGCCGACCTACAGCCAGGTTGGCATGCTCGCCCCGGTGCTCCTGGTTATCCTTCGCCTGATCCAGGGCTTCGCGGTCGCCGGTGAAATCTCCGGCGCCAGCTCGATGATCCTGGAGCACGCGCCGTTCGGGCGCCGCGGCTACTACGCCAGCTTCACGCTCCAGGGCGTGCAGGCCGGCCAGATCCTGGCCGCCGCAGTCTTCCTGCCGCTTGCCTACTACATGCCGTCGGACGCGTTCAATGCCTGGGGCTGGCGCATTCCGTTCCTGCTGAGCGCCGTCGTGCTGGTGGCCGGCTTCATCATCCGCCGTGAAGTCTCCGAGACGCCGGCGTTTGCCAAGGAAGCCAAGGCTGGCGAAGTGGTGCGTTCGCCCATCATCGAAGCCTTCAAGTTCAGCTGGCGCGACATGATCCGCGTGGTGTGCATGGCCCTGATGAACGTGATCCCGGTGGTAGCCACGATCTTCGGCGCAGCCTACGCGGTGCAGCCGGCGTACGGCATCGGCTTCGACAAGAGCCTTTACCTGTGGATTCCTGTGGCAGGAAATATCCTCGCAGTGCTGGTCATTCCGATTGTCGGCAACCTGTCCGACAAGTTCGGCCGCAAGCCGCCGATCGTCATTGGCGCGCTTAGCTCCGGGTTGCTTTCCTTCCTCTATCTCTACGCCATCAGCATCCATAACGTGCCGCTTGCCATCGTGGCATCGCTGCTGATGTGGGGCATCGTCTACCAGGGCTACAACGCGATTTTCCCGAGCTTCTTCCCCGAGTTGTTCCCGACACGCTCGCGCGTGTCGGCCATGGCCATCGCGCAGAATATCGGCACCGCCGTCACCGCCTTGCTTCCCGCGCTGTTCGCCACCGTGGCACCTCCGGGATCGGCCAATATCCCGCTGACGATCGGCGCGATTACCTTCGCCGTGACGATCGTTGCAGCCCTGGCGGCCCTGAGTGCCCGGGAAACCCACCGCATCCGCATGAGCGAACTCGGCGAGCCCGACGCCGCGCCCATGGACAAGCAGGACTATGACCGGCTGCGCGCCGAGGCCATGGGCGAGACAAAGGTGGCCCGGGCAGCCGCCTGAGCGCACCACAGCCTGGCTAGGGAGCACAGAGCAGCCGGTCCGCCGCGGACCAGCGCTCTCTGAGGCCAGGTTCTACCTCCGTCGCCCGCCACCGATATGCACTTGTTGGCGATATCGGCGATATCGGTGCTATCACGGCCCTGTCACGCTCCTTTCACCTGATGTCAGTGCGATCGCACGCACCGAGGGGGGCCCATTTCCCTGAAAGCGCTGAAACACAAAAGCGCAATCGAATGAAATCGAATTGAATCGAATTACCAAGCCCACGTTTTAAAAAAATCAATATCAATATTGATATCCACATGAAAAGTATCTGGAGGAGTATCGACATGAACAAGAAAGCCGCCGCCCTGCTCGTTCTGGGGAGCGCCGCCCTGCCCGCATTCGCCCAGCAATCCAGCGTCACCCTGTATGGTCTTGTCGACACCACCATCCGCTACAGCACCCACGCGAACGCCGCCGGCAACAGCAAGTGGGAAATGACCGATGGCGAACTCACCGGCAGCCGCTGGGGCCTGCGCGGCACCGAAGATCTCGGCAACAACCTGAAGGCCTTTTACATCCTCGAATCGGGTTTCAGCCCGGATACCGGCAGCAGCCAGCAAGGCGGCCGCCTGTTCGGGCGCACCGCGGTGATCGGCCTGGACGGCGATTTCGGCAAGCTTGCGCTGGGCCGGCAATACACGCTCGCCCACGAAATCCTGTCCTCCTACGAGGCCATGGCCTTCGCCAACAACTCCATCGTCGGCTACCAGGGCGGCAACTACACCGGCCTGCGCTACGACAACACCATCAAGTACATCAAATCGTTCGGCGGGCTGCAGGCGGCGGCGGCCTATACCTTCGGCGAGGTCGCGGGCAGCATCAAGGCCAGCAACGCCAGTGCCGGCTCGCTGGTCTACAGCACCGGGCCCATCGAGGTTGGCGCTGTCTACCAGGTCACGCACGATGTCTCCTCCGCCTTCTTCGGCGCCGTGCCGGCCGCGCAGGCCAGCAAGCAAACCGTGTGGGGCCTGGGGGGTACCTGGAAAGCGTCGCGCGCGCAGTATTACCTGGGCTATACCAACAACCGCCTGGATGTGGCCGACTACCGCAGCAACGTGGGCTATATCGGCACGCGCGTGAATATCACCGAAGCCCTCAGCTTGATCGGCACCTTCCAGTACGACTGGCTCAAGCATGCCGGCGAGAGCGGCAAGCGCATGACCACCGCCGGCATGCTGGACTACAACTTCAGCAAGCGCACGGACGTCTATGTGGCAGTGGATTACACCCACCTGAGCGGCGCCTGGATCCCGCTGAACAGCTCGCCAAACTTCAACAACAGCGGCAATATGTTCGGCAACACGACCCGGCTGGGCTTCATGGCCGGCCTGCGGCACAAGTTCTGAGGCGCATAGCCGGACATAGACAGGCAAGCAGATAGGCCGGCAAGAATACAGACAAGAATACAGACAAGACTCGCATGTTAAATATCCTGGCGATCATCGCGCCGATCTACATCCTCATTCTGATCGGATTCGCGACGACCCGCGCCGGGCTGTTTGCCAAGGCCGACATGCGCGTGTTCGGGAAGTTCGTGATCAACCTGGCATTGCCGGCGCTGCTATTGCGCGCGCTGTCGCAACGCCAGGTTGGCGAGATTCTCAACGTCAGCTACCTGCTTGCCTATTGCATCGGATCGTGGGCGGTGATCGGCCTGGGCTATGCCTGGTGCCGCCGCGTCAGCCGGCTGAATCCGGCCACCAGCGCGTTCTATGCGATGGGCATGTCGTGCTCGAACAGCGGGTTCATCGGCTATCCCATCCTCCTGTTGACGCTGGCGCCGGTAGCGGGCGTTTCGCTCGCGCTCAACATGGTGGTGGAAAACCTGCTGGTGATTCCTTTCCTGCTCTTCATGGCGGAGCGCAAACCGGGCAGCACGGGCGGGTGGCAAACGTTAGGCAAAGCGCTGGCCCGGCTGATCTGCAACCCGCTGATCCTTGGCTTGCTCGCGGGGCTGGCGGTGTCGGTGCTTGGCTTGACATTGCCCGCGCCGGTCACGCGTACCGTCGATACGCTGGCAACCGCCTGCAGTGCGCTCTCCCTGTTTGTCATCGGCGGCACGCTGGTCGGACTGCCCATGGGCGGGCTCGGCTCGCGGATTGTGCCCATTGTCGTGGGCAAGCTGGTGCTGCATCCGTTGTGCGTATTGCTGGCGATCACGATGCTGCCGATGCTCGGGCTGCCTGAGATCGACCGCTCGCTTAGCGCAGCGGCCGTGCTGATGGCGGCCATGCCCATGATGGGCATCTACGCCACCCTGGGCCAGGCCTACGGGCAGGAGGATTTCAGCGCTGTGACCTTGCTGATCACAACCATCGCTTCCTTCTTCACGCTGAGCGCGTTGCTCTTTTTGCTCGGTGCATTTCACGCGCTCCCCTGACAGGCTTGCCGGGCGCGGCGAGTCTCACAATACCCGCATGATCGAGATCGCCGTATCCTGCAGCACCCGCAGCACCCGCTCCAGCGCCTGCTCCGCGCTCTCGTCCCCGATCTGCATATTCACGCTGAGCGCGGCGATCACCTTCCCATGGCGATCCCGCAGCGGCACCGCCACCCCCCGCACGCCGATCTGCAACTGCTGCTCGACCAAGGCATAACCCTGGGCGCCGGCACGGCGGATTTCCGCCATCAGCCGATCCTGCTGCATGATTGTGTACGGCGTGTAAGGCGTGAGCACGCAGCCTTCCAGCCAGGCCTTGACCTTATCCTCCGGCTCGGACGCCAGCATCATCACGCCGGCTGACGCCAGCGGCGCCGGCACGCGCGCGCCTAGCACGAAGCCTGTGTTCATCACCCGGCTGGTGCCGGTGCGGCAGATAAACACCAGTTCCCAGTCGTCCAGCACGCTCAGGTAAGCCGGCTCGCCAACGGCGGCGGTGATCTGCTGCAGGAAAGGCTGCACGGTGCGCGGCAGGCGCGCGGAGTCGAAGTACGACCACCCGACCTTGAGCACGCGCGGGGTGAGGCTGAACAAGGTGCCATCGCTGGTGGTGTAGCCCAGATGCTCCAGCGTGAGCAGGTAACGCCGCGCCGCGGTGCGCGTGAGACCGGTGAGCTGGGCCGCCTGCGTGGGTGTCAGGCGTGGGTGGTCGTTATCGAATGCCTCCAGGATGGCCAGGCCCTTCTCCAGCCCGGCAATCCAGTCCCGACGGCTCAATGGTTCTTTATCCATAGCGAAAACCCTAATCCCGAGCGCCAGTCGCTCGCATACGCGCGATTGTCGCACGCCTACGCGCGAATTGCGCTTGTTGTCACCTACGATCAGTCCTAATCTTGCCCTACACGAAGCACGCAGGATCTGACATGGACACCACAATCTGGCGCCACCCGAAATCAATCGCCACCGTATCGCTCTCCGGGACGCTTCCTGAAAAACTTGAGGCCGCCGCCGCGGCCGGCTTCGATGGGGTCGAGATCTTCGAGAACGACCTGCTGAACTTCGACGGCTCGCCAGCCGACGTGCGCCGCATCGCGGCCGACCTCGGCCTGGCCATCATGCTGTACCAGCCCTTGCGCGATTTCGAGGCCATGCCGGATGCGATCCGCGAGCGCAACATGGCACGGGCTGAGCGCAAGTTCGACGTGATGGAAGAGCTCGGCGCGCGCATGGTGCTGGTCTGCAGCAATGTGCAAGAGATCGCCATCGACGATCCCGCGCGCGCGGCGGCCGACCTGCGCGCCATGGCCGAGGCTGCGGCGAAACGCGGACTGTCGGTAGCCTACGAGGCGCTGGCCTGGGGCCGACACACCCGGCGCTGGCGCCAGGCGTGGGAAATCGTGCGGCAGGCCGACCACCCCGCGCTGGGCCTGGTGCTGGATAGCTTTCACACGCTTGCGCTTGGCGACACGCTCGAAGGCATCGGCGAAGTGCCAGCGCAAAAGCTCTTCTTCATGCAACTGGCCGACGCGCCGCGAATGAGCATGGACGTGCTGTCGTGGAGCCGGCATTACCGCAATTTCCCCGGGCAGGGCGATCTGGCCGTCACCGAGTTTGCGCGCGCGGCAATGGACGCGGGCTATCGCGGACCGCTCTCGCTGGAGATCTTCAATGACGAATTCCGCGCGGCGCCCGCGCGCCTGACCGCGCTCGATGGGCTGCGCTCGCTGATCTGGCTCGAGTCCGAGGCGGGCGGCCCGCCCCTGCCGGCGCCGCCGCGCTTCGGCGGCGTGGACTTCCTGGAGTTCGCGGTGGACTACGTGACCGGGCGCGAGCTGGGCGCGCGCCTGCGCTCGCTGGGCTTTGGCCATGCGGGCCGCCACCGCTCCAAGGCGGTGGAGCTGTACCGGCAGGGCGGCGTCAACATCATCCTCAATGCCGAGCAGGACAGCGCCGCGGCCGAGCACTTCCAGCTGCACGGCCCCTCCGTGTGCGCGCTGGGCCTGAAGGTGGACGATGCCCAACGCGCCGTCACGCGTGCCCGGACCCTGTTGTGCAAGGAGTGGCGCGAGCGCATCGGCCCGCACGAGCGCCGCATTCCGGCATTGCGCGCGCCCGACGGCATGCTGTTCTACCTGATCGACGAACAGGGATCGGACCGCAGCATCTACGAAAGCGACTTCGTGCTGGAACCTGGCGGCGCCGACAGCGCGGGCGCGGGGCTGATGGCCATCGACCATATCGCCCAGGCGCTGCCGCCGCACAGGCTCGACAGCTTCGTGCTGTTCTACAAGACGGTGTTCGGCCTGCAGGCGCAGGCGCTGCACGAAATCGCCGATCCCTATGGGCTGGTCAAGAGCCGCGCCATGGTCAGCGCGGAACAGAGCCTGCGGATTCCGCTCAATGTCTCGGAAAGCAGCCGCACCGCAACCGGCCGGTTCATCACCGCCTACGCGGGCTCGGGCATCCACCACATCGCATTCCGTACGCCGGATCTGTGCGCGACGCTGGCGCAAGTCGCGCCAGCCGAGGCCGCCATGCTCCACGTGCCGGACAACTACTACGACGATGTCGGCGCCCGGCTCGGGCTGGACGATGCGGCACTAGAACGCCTGAGGCAACACCAGTTGCTATACGACCGGGATGGCGGTGGTGAATTCCTGCACGCGTACACCGAGCCCTTCCACGACCGCTTCTTCTTCGAGCTGGTGCAGCGCGATGGCTACCTAGGCTTCGGCGCGGCCAACGCCTCGCTGCGCATGGCCGCGCAAGCCCTGGCCAGCCGCAACCGCCAGGGTCGTCCGGCCTGAAGCCGCCAGCGTCATCCCTTATTGGAGCCTCACATTGGAGCCTCACATGCAAGATCCCTGCATCATCTCAGTCGCCATCACGGGCTCGGTGCCCCGCAAGAAAGACAATCCCGCCATCCCGATCTCGGTCGCCGAGCAGATCGAGAGCACGCACCAGAGCTTCGAGGCAGGCGCCACGCTGGTGCATCTGCATGTGCGCGACGAAGCCGGCAATTCCAGCTCGGACCCGGCGCGCTTCGCCGAGCTGCAGGAGGGCATCCGCAAGCATTGCCCGGGCATGATCGTGCAGTTCTCCACCGGCGGGCGCGGACGCGCCATGGAGCAGCGCGGCGCCATGCTCGACCTGCGCCCGGACATGGCCTCGCTGGCCACGGGCTCGGTCAACTTCCCCACCACCGTCTACGAGAACCCGCCCGACTTCGTACGCGCGCTGGCCAAGGCCATGCGCGACTACCACATCAAGCCCGAAATCGAGATCTTCGACCTGGCGATGCTCTACAACACGGCGGACCTGGTCAAGGAGGGCTTGCTGCTGCCACCGGTGCATGTGCAATTTGTGTTCGGCATCAAGAATGCGCTGCCGGCGCGCAAGGACATCCTCGAATTCCAGGTGGCGCAACTGGGCAAGGTACTGCCCGGCGCGACCTGGACCGCGGCGGGCATTGGCCGGCACCAGCTGGAGGTCAATCACTGGACGCTCCAGCTCGGCGGCCACTGCCGCACCGGCCTGGAAGACAATGTGCGCTGGGACAAGGACACACTGGCCGCCAGCAACGCGCAGTTGGTGGGCCGGGTGGCGGCGCTGTGCGCGCAGTACGGCCGCGCCGTGGCCACGCCGCAAGAGGCCCGCCAGCTGCTCGGCCTGGCATGAGCTTTTTACCGCCCCCGTTTTGATCGCCACGCATCTCGTGCTACCGTAGAGAAGACCGGATCCGGAGCCGAAAACGGCTCAACGCAAACTTGGATTTCGATAACCTCTTCTTCGTGGGCTTCATGGGCGCCGGCAAGACCACCATCGGCAGGACGGTGGCGCGCCGGCTCGGGCTGCCTTTTTTCGATTCCGACCACGAAATCGAGGCGCGTTGCGGCGTGCGGATACCCACCATCTTCGAGCTGGAAGGCGAGGAAGGCTTTCGCGAACGCGAAAGCCGGGTGCTGGATGAGCTCAGCCAGCGCCGCGGCATCGTGATGGCCACCGGCGGCGGCGCCGTGCTGCGCCCGGAAAACCGCGAGATGCTGCGCTCGCGCGGCTGCGTGATCTACCTGTGCGCCTCGCCCGCCGAGCTGTGGCACCGCACGCGGCGCAACCGCAACCGCCCTTTGCTGCAGGTCGCCAACCCGCGCGCCACGCTGGAAGCGCTGTTCCAGGTGCGCGACCCGCTGTATCGCGAGACCGCGCACCTGATCATGCCCCCGCATGGCGACAGCGTGGCGAATGCCGCCGGCCGCGTGCTGGAGCGCCTGGGCTTGAGCGAGCGGGTTCTGCCGCCTCCGGTCGATCCCTGAAGCCGCCCCTGGTGCCGCGTGCCGGCAACAGCACTATTGCCCATTACCGCCGCCTCAGTGCTGCATGCCCCAGCGGCGCACGGTCACACGCTCCAGCGTCCTGAACACCAGGTTCTCCACCAGCAGGCCGATCAGGATCACCATGGCCAGGCCGGCGAAGACGCGGTCGGTGTACAGCTCATTGCGGTTCTGGAAGATGTACCAGCCCAGCCCGCCCTTGCCCGACGATGCGCCAAACACCAGCTCCGCCGCGATCAGCGTGCGCCAGGCAAAGGCCCAGCCTATCTTCAGCCCGGACAGGATGGCCGGCAGCGCGGCGGGCACCAGGATCAGCAGCACATAGCGCAGCCCACGCAGGCCATAGTTGCGCCCGGCCATGCGCAAGGTGGCCGGCACCCCGCGAAAACCCGCATAGGTATTGAGCGCCAGCGGCCAAAGCACCGAATGGATCAGCACGAACACCAGGCTCTTGCTGCCAAGGCCAAACCACAGCAGTGCCAGCGGCAGCAGCGCGATGGCCGGCAGCGGGTTGAACATGGAGGTGAGCGTGTCCAGCACGTCGCGCCCCAGTTCGGTGGACACCGCCAGCGTGGTCAGCACGAAGGCCAGCACGATGCCGCCGGCATAGCCTTGCAACAGCACCGACATGGAGATGCCGGCCTTGGTCAGCAGCTCGCCATTGCCGATGCCTTCGGCAAAGGCGCGTGCGGTGGCGAGAAAGCTCGGCAACAGCAGGTCGTTGTCCTGCACGCGCGCGATGATTTCCCACAGGCAGGCCAGCACCACCAGGATCAGCGCCTTGCGCAGCCAGCCCTGCTGCCACAGGCGTTGCGGCCAGGGCAAGGCGCGCGCCACCGGCAAGGCAGTGAAGGGCTCGAGCTTGCACTCGTATTCGGCGCGGACCACCGTGGTGGCGGAAAAAGATGTCGTGCTCGTGTGCGTGCTCGTCATGGTCGATCCTGGCAGGGACTCAGCGCGCCTGCGCGGTGCGCGCCGGCGACGGCGCCGGGTGCGGCGCTTCGTCGAACAGCAGATGGTGGATGCGTTGCGCGGTCGCCTGGAACTCCGCCCCGCCCTGGCTGGCCAGGTCGAACTGGTGGCTGTTGAGCTCGGCGCGCACGCGTCCCGGATGCGGCGACAGCAGCAGGATGCGGCTGCCCACCACCAGCGCCTCTTCGATCGAATGCGTGACAAACAGCAGCGTGAAGGCGGCGTCGTGCCACAGCGCCAGCAACTCCTCCTGCATGCGCCGGCGCGTAAGCGCATCCAGCGCGGCAAAGGGCTCGTCCATCAGTAGCACCTTGGGGCGCATCGCCAGCGCGCGGGCAATCGCCACGCGCTGCTTCATGCCGCCCGACAGGGTATGCGGATAGGCATCGGCAAAGTTGGCCAGCCCCACCTTGCCGAGGAAATGCGACGCGCATTCGGACGCCTCGCGGCGCGACA
Source organism: Cupriavidus sp. GW822-FHT02D05 (assembly GCF_058802485.1). Taxonomy (NCBI): domain Bacteria; kingdom Pseudomonadati; phylum Pseudomonadota; class Betaproteobacteria; order Burkholderiales; family Burkholderiaceae; genus Cupriavidus; species Cupriavidus sp. GW822-FHT02D05. Next base: position 32,437 of record NZ_JBXAOE010000024.1, read on the forward strand.
TGCCGCGCGACTGCATGAGCGGGAACATCACGTTCTGCCGCACCGTCTTCCAGGGCGGCAACTGGTCGAACTCCTGGAACACCACGATGCGGTCGGCGCCGGGCGCGCTGACAGGCGCGCCCTCGATCCGGATCTCGCCCTCGCACGGCGCAACGAAGCCCGCCACGGCCTTGAGCAAGGTCGACTTGCCGCAGCCCGATGGGCCGAGCAGCACAAAGCGATCGGCCGCATGGACGTCGAAGCTGACCTGATGGGTGGCGCGCACCACGCGCTCGGGGGTGCGGTATTCCAGCGAGACGCCGTCGACCTGCAACAGCGGCGCGGGGGCAGCGCGCGCGGAAACCACGCGTAGCGGGGAAGGTTGCGCGGTCATGTCAGCTGCCCTGCGCGGTGACCGGATCCTGGAAGAAATAATCCTGCCAGGATTTTGGCTGGTTGCGGATGGCGCCCACCCGGTGCATGAACTCGGCCAGCGCAAAGGTGTTCTGCGGCGCGACCTTGAACTGCACCTGCGGGTTCTTCAGGATCTTGACCAGCAGCGCGCGATCGATCTTGGCCTTGTTGACGCGAATATACAGATCGGCGGCGGCTTCCGGATTGGCGGTGGCGAACCTGGCCGCCTCGGCCAGTGCATCGACAAAGGCGCGGTAGGTCTTGGGGTTGTCGTTGCGGAATTTCTCGGTGGCATAGAGCACCGTGGCCGAGCTGGGGCCGCCCAGCACGTCATACGAGTTCAGCACGATGCGCGCATTGGGATTGCCGGCCAGCTCCTGCTCCTGGAACGGCGGGTTGCCGAAATGGCCGCTGATCTCGGTACCACCGGCGATGATGGCCGCAGCCGCATCGGGATGCGGCACCGCCACCGTCCACTTGTCCAGCCGGTTGAACTCCTTGTCGCCCCATTGCTTGGCCGCAGCCAGTTGCAGCACGCGCGACTGCACCGATACCGATACCGCGGGCAGCGCGATGCGGTCCTTGTCGGTGAAGTCGGCGATGGTCTTGACCTTGGGATTGTTGCTGACCAGGTAGTAAGGGAAATTGCCCAGCGATGCCACGCCCTTCACGTTCTGCTTGCCGTGCGTGCGGTCCCACACCGTCAGCAAGGGGCCCACGCCCGCGCCGGCGATATCGATGGCGCCGGACAGCAGCGCATCGTTGACGGCGGCGCCGCCGGAGAGCTGGGTCCATTCCACCTTGACGTCCACGCCCTGCTGCTTGCCTTGCTTCTCGATCAGTTGCTGGTCGCGCGCCACGTTGAGCAGCAGGTAGACCACGCCGAATTGCTCGGCGATGCGGATCTTCCCTTCCGCGTGGGCCGCGCCCGTGGCCGCCATGCCGGCGGCGAGCGTCAGCGCGACGACGCCACGCGGCCAGCGGGCGGAGAAAAGACGGGAACGTAGCAGGGACATGCGAGACTCCGGAGGATATTGCGGATACTGCGGATACTGCGGATACGGTGGATACGGTGAATTCGATAGAGCGCAGGGCGGGCCAAGCCACCCCGCCGCGCGCGACGCATGCCGCTCAGGCGGGCAGATCGCCTTCGATGGTCGTGCGGTACATCACGCGGCGCATGGCCTGCGGGCAGCCTGCTGCCAGATGCAACAGCGCGCGGTTGTCCCAGAACACCAGGTCATGCTCCTGCCAGGCGTGGCGGTAGATATGCTCGGGCTTGACGCTATGCGCGAACAGCTGCGCCAGCAGGTCGCGGCTTTCGTCTTCGGGCAGCCCCTTGATGCGCGTGGTGAAATGCTCGCTGACGAACAGCGCGCGCCGGCCGGTCTCCGGGTGCGTGCGCACCACCGGCTGCAGCACGGGGGCCACCTGCGCGATCTGCTCGGGCGTCAGGTTGGGACGCCATGGGCTGCGCTGTTGCAGCTCGGCGTATTTGGCCAGGTAGGTGTGCTCGGCTTTGCGCCCATCCACCTTCGCCTTGAGATGCGCGGGCAGCGTTTCCCAGGCCAGGTGCATGTTGGCGAACAAGGTGTCGCCGCCCTCGGCCGGCAATTCCTGGGCATGCAGCAGCGAGCCCAGGCTGGGCTTTTCCTTGTATGAGAGATCGGAATGCCAGAAATGCCCGGCATCGCCCAGCCCGATCGGCTTGCCGTCCTTGAGCACGTTGGAGACGATCAGGATCTCGGGGTGGTTGGCAAGCTGGAACTGGTGCAGCACATGGATCTGCAGCGGGCCAAAGCGGCGGCTGAACGCGAGCTGCTGCGCTGGCGTAATGCGCTGATCACGGAAGACCACCACTTGGTAGTCCAGATGCGCGCGGTGGATGCGGGCGAAGTCTTCCGCGGACAACGGCTCGGCCAGGTCCAGGCCAACGATCTCGGCGCCCAGCGGCGCATCAAAGGGGCGGATCTCGAACCGGGCGTTGCCGGCGAAAGCAGCGGGCGCGGTGGCACGGGAAGTTGAGGCCGGGTGGGTTCCAATCGTCATGACAGGCTCTTAGGCGGGGGACCGAAAGTACGTAGCGAAACGCGCGCAGCACCGCACCTGGCTGTTCAAGGCAATAGGCAGGCCTGCACCGCTTGTTCTTAAGCTTTGCACTGTAGTGACCTCGGATTGGAGCGGTCAACGAATGTAATCGCTGCCGCTTATTCGCTTATCGCATATGGGCGTCTCGCGTGATTTCAGCGTAGTCTCAACGTGCCGGTGCGCCACAGCTGCGGCGGCACGGCACGTTCGCCGTATCGGGCCGCGCGTCCGCGACGAAGCCATCGCGATTCGGCATGCGCACCTGCGGCAACGTGCGCGCATCCAGCACGGCATCCGCCGGCACGATGCCGTTCAGGTGCAGCAGATACGCGGTGACGGCATAGACCTCATCCGCCTTGAGGCTCTGCGGCGCGTTGTATGGCATGGCCCGGTTGATGAAATCGAACACCGTCGTCGCATACGGCCAGAAGCTGCCGATGGTCTTCAACGGCGCCTTGGCATTCACGCCACCGCCTTTCAGGCTGCCGTGCCCGCCGACCAGCGCATCGGCCGGCTTGCCTTCTCCTTTCAAGCCGTGGCATGCGGCGCACTGGTTCTCGTAGACCTGCTTGCCAAGCGTCACGCTGCCGCTGCCTGGCGGCAGCCCGGCGCCATCTGGCGTGACATCGATGTTCCAGGCGGCGAGATCGCGCTCGCTGGCCAGCAAGCCAATGCCGTAGGTTTGCGCCTGTGCCTGCGCGCAGACCGCGGCCATCGCCAGCGCGGCGGCGGCAATGTGGGTACGGTGGGATTCAAGCGCGCGCATTGGCAATGCTCCCGTCGGCGCTGACGCGCCAGGCTTGTATGGCGTTGTAGTGATAGGTGGACTCATAGCCACGCGCGGCCACCAACTGGTCCGGCAAGGGCTGCACATTGCCCGCCTCGTCGATGGCGCGGCTTTGCAGCACGGCCGGGCCGCCCTCCCAGCGCCATGGCAGGCGAAAGCGCGTGAGCGCGCGGTCCAGCACGGGATCCTGCAACTGCGCCTCGCGCCAGTTGCGCCCGCCATCCACCGACACCTCCACGCACCGGATGCGGCCGTAGCCAGACCAGGCGAGGCCGGAGATTTCGTAAAAGCCCTTGTCGCGCAGCCGGTGGTCCGGCGCGGGAAAGGTGATCACGGACTTCACGTCCATCATGAAGGTGAACTGGCGCGCGCTGCCGTCCGGCAATGAGTCCGTGTACTTGGATGTCTCTTCGCGCGTCATGAAGGGCGCGCGGCCGAGCTTGAGCCGGCGCAGCCACTTGATGCTCATATTGCCCTCGAAGCCCGGCAGGAACAGCCGCAGCGGGTAGCCGTGCTCGGGCCGCAGCATCTCGCCGTTCTGCGCGTAGACCAGCAGCGCGTCTTCCATCGCCTTGGCCATCGGCACGCTGCGCGTCATGGTGGCGGAATCAGCGCCCTCGGCCAGCAGCCAGGCGGCTTCGGGGCGCACGCCCACCTCCTCCAGCACGACGGAAAGGGGCACGCCCGTCCATTCGCAGCACGACAGCAAGCCGTGGCTGATCTGCACCGAAGTGGCGCTGGGCGCGCGCCATTCGCGCCCGGTATTGCCTGAGCACTCCAGGAAGTGGATGCGCGAGACCGATGGCAAGCGCACCAGGTCGTCCATGGTGAAGATCCGCGGGCGCTCCACCAGGCCATGCACAGCGAGGCGGTGCTGCGCCGGATTGATCTGCGGGATGCCGGCGTGGTGGCGCTCGAACACCAGGCCCGTGGGCGTGATGATGCCGCGCAGATCCTGCAGCGGCGTCATGGAGGAGTTCGCGCCGGGCATCGGCGCAGGGCCGCGGTTGCGCCGGATCACGTTCTTCTCGAACGCGGAGGGCTGGCCGTAGGCGTGCCACAGCACCGGCTCGCCGGGCGTGCGGGTCCAGGGCGGCACCGTCAGTACTTCGGCCCGCGCGGGGGCGGGCGCACCGGCGGCGAGCGCCACGCCACCCAGACCCGCGCCCTGGCGCAGGAAGCGGCGCCGGCCGGGCTGCGGCTGCCCGTTCCTTTCGTTGTTGCTGGTCATTGGCTCAGCCCTTGTGCGTTCGGCACATAGCGAAAATGGCGCACTCTATGCCAGCGCGCCGCCTCACGGAACGAAGGAAAGCGCATGCCCATATGCGTTGCCGCGTCGCCATCGCCATCTGTGGTGCATATGCGCGCAGGCCATATCCAAAAGCAGAAACATTCGTTCTGCTGTGCCGATGGCGCCGCGTATCTTGAGAGCCGTTGGTGGAATTCTCCCCACGAGCACAAGACACAGGACCACATCCAAGATGGCAATCACGCGACGAACCCTCCTCAAACGCCTTGCCGTGTCCGGCCTGGGTGCCGCCGCATCCGCCAGCCCGCTGAGCGCATTCAGCGCCAGCGGCGGCGCCAGGCCCGACGTGATCCGCATTGGCGTGGCGCAGCCGGCCACCGGCACGCCGCCCACTTTCGCGGGCAGCTCCATGGCCATCGCGCATGCGCGCGGCTGGCTGGAGGAAGCGTTCAAGCCGTCAGGCACGCGCATCGAATGGCTGTTCTTCAAGGGCGCGGGGCCGGCCGTGAATGAAGCCATCAGCACCAACCAGCTCGATTTTGCGATGCAGGGCGACCTGCCCGCCATCGTGGCGCGCGCCGCCGGTCTCAAGACACGGCTGGTGCTGGCCACGGGCGTGCGCACCAATATCTATATCGGCGTGCCGCCCGACTCCCCGCTCAAGACGGTGGCGGACCTGCGCGGCAAGCGCGTGTCGCTGTTCAAGGGCACCAATATGCATCTGCCGGCATTGCGCCTGCTTGAGGCCAACGGCCTGGCCGAGAAGGACCTGCGCTTGCTGAACCTGGACACTGCCGGCTACCTGGCCGCGCTCACCACGCGGGATATCGACGGCGCCATCGGCGCCATGGATATCCTGCGCCTGCGCGACAAGGGCGCGGTGCGCATCCTGTACTCCAGCAAGAACCAGTCGCCGATCTACACGCGCCAGAGCCATGTGCTGGTGACCGATGCGTTCGCCAGCAAGTACCCCGAAGCCACCCAGCAACTGGTCAAGACCGCGGTGCAGGCCGCACGCTGGGCCTCCGACGAAAAGAACCGCGAAGACGTGCTGCGTACCTGGGCGCGCGCCGGCACGCCCTACGAGCACTGGAAAGAAGACTACGAAGGTGAACCGCTGCGCGTGCGGCTGAACCCGAACTTCGACCCCTTCCTGGTGACCCGCTACAAGGACGCCACCGAGCAGGCGTACCGCCTGCGGCTCTCACGCGCGAAGTTCGACGTGGACCAGTGGATCGACCCGAGCTTCCTGAAGGCCGCGCTGAACGACCTGAGCCTGCAGAGCTACTGGCCGGTCTACCAGCCCAACGGCAAGATCCTCGGAGCCTGACGCGATGGCAGCCAACGATACCCTGACGCTGCCGGGTGCGGCGGGCACCGCCCCCGCGCAACGCGGCAAGCGGTTGCACGGCTGGCGGCCCACCCGGCAGCATGCCGCGTGGCTGCTGGCCTGGCCGGTGCCGCTGACGCTGCTGCTGGTCTGGTACGTGGCGGCGCGTTTCGCGTGGATTCCGCCGCAGGTGCTGCCCGCCCCCGACACCGTCTGGCACACGCTCACCGAGCTGTACCAAAGCGGCGAGCTGCAGGCCAACCTGGCCGTCAGCGCATTGCGCGTGGCGCTCGGCTTTGCGCTGGGCCTGGCCGGCGGGCTGGCGCTGGGCGTGGCGATGGGCCTGTCGCCCAGCTTCCGCGATTACGTCTACCCCACCTTCAAGGCCTTCAGCCAGGTGCCCGTGCTGGGCTGGCTGCCGCTGCTGATGCTGCTGGTCGGCATTGACGAAGCGCTCAAGATCATCCTGATTGCCAAGGCCTCACTGGTACCGATCGCGCTCAATACCTACAAGGGCATCCAGAACGTGCCCACGCGCTATATCGAGGTGGCGCGGGTGCTGCGCTTCACGCGTTGGCAACTGCTGTCGCGGGTGGTGTTTCCCGCCGCCGCCGCGCCGATCTGGAGCGGCATCCGCTACGGCCTGACGCACGCGTGGCTGGCGCTGGTGGTGGTGGAGCTGCTGGCCTCCTCCGAAGGGCTGGGCTACATGATCGTGTACGGCCGGCAGCTGTTCCAGCTCGACATGGTGATTGCGGCGGTGATCGTGGTGGGCGCGGTGGGCTTCGCGCTGGACAAGGTGCTGGCGCTGGCCGAGCGCGCGGTATTGCGCTGGCGCAAGCCGGGGCTCTGAGTTGCGGCGCAAATCAACAGCAAAGGAAAACAACATGGCCGATGCCTCCGCGACGCTGGTAACGAAATCCGGCAACCCGCGCTCCCTGCGCCTCCCGCGCGCGTTGCGCGGCTGGGTACTTCCTATCGGCCTGATCATCCTGTGGTGGGCCGCGGTGCGTTTTGGCTGGAGCACGTCGCCGCTGCTGGTGCCGGTGTCCAAGGTCTGGGCCACGGCGGTAGAGCAGGTGCGCAGCGGCGCGCTGTTTGTCGCGCTGTCGGCCAGCCTGTGGCGTGACGTTGCCGGCTTCGCGCTGGGTGCCAGCGTGGGCCTGTTGTTTGGCACCGCGCTGGGGCTGTCGCGGCTGTTCGAGCAACTGGTGGGGCCGACGTTCCACACCATCAAGCAGATCTCGCTGTTCGCCTGGATCCCGCTGATCTCGGTCTGGTTCGGGCTGGGCGACACCGCCAAGGTGGTGTTCCTATCGCTCGCGGCTTTCTTCCCCGTGGTGCTCAACACCTTCGAGGGGATCCGCGCCGTGCCCGCCGATCTGCTGGAAGTGGCCAACGTACTGAAGTATTCGCGCCGGCAGGTGCTACTGCGCGTGGTGCTGCCGTCGGCCTCGCCGTCGATCTTCGCCGGCATCCACCTGGCACTGATCTACGCCTGGCTGGCCACGCTCGGCGCCGAGTACATGCTGGTGTCCGGCAAGGGCATCGGCAACACCCTGACCGATGGCCGCGAGAATTTCTGGATGGACCTGGTGATCTTCGGCGTGATCGTGGTCGGGTTGGTCGGCTCTACGCTGAACTGGATCGCCAGCCGTATCGAGAGCCGCCTGCTGGCGTGGCGCGGGCGCTCAGTCGCCGCCTTCTGATCCTGAACCCATTGCTTCTGAACCCGTTGCTTCTGAACCCATCCCGGAGACCTGTCATGGCCCGAGCCGGCACGCTCGATATCGCGCACCTGCGCAAGCAATATGAAGTCAAGGGCGAGCCCCTGCCCGTCCTCGAAGACATCACGCTGTCCATCGCGCCCGGCGAGTTCGTCAGCATCGTCGGCGCCAGCGGCTGCGGCAAATCGACCTTGCTGCGGCTGGTGGTGGGGCTGGAGGAGGACTACAAGGGCGAGATCCTGCTCGACGGCAAGCGCGTGGTGGGCACCAGCCTGGACCGCGGCATCGTGTTCCAGGAGCACCGGCTGTTCCCGTGGCTGACGGTGGAGCAGAACATCCGCACGGCGCTGCTCAACGCCAACCTGACCGAGACCGAGAAGCGCCGCACGGTGCGCGAGCATATCGCGCTGGTGGGGCTGGCCGGCTTCGAGACCGCGTTCCCCCACCAGCTATCGGGCGGCATGTCCCAGCGCGTGGCCATTGCCCGCGCGCTGGTCACGCGCCCGGAGATCCTGCTGCTCGACGAGCCTTTCGGCGCGCTCGACGCCCTGACCCGCGCTTACCTGCAGCAGGAGCTGCACCGCATCTGGCAGGCCGAGGGCATCACCATGATCCTGGTCACGCACGATGTCGAAGAAGCCATCTACCTGGGCGATCGCGTGGTGGTGATGGAGCCGCGGCCCGGGCGCATCCGGCGCATCCTGCCGGTGCCGCTGGCCCATCCGCGCGACCGCGCCGCGCTGGGCTTCGCACGCGTCAAGGACGACGTGCTGCAGGAATTCACCGGGCGCCCGGCCGATCTCGCGGAAGCGCCCATCAAGCGCGAACCCGATCCGGAAACCACCGACCGGCTGCCACCCCATATCCAGTTCGCGATCTGAATCGCGCCCCTCGCCCACAGGAGAATCCCAGATGACCCAGCAGCAAGCCACAGCACAAGTCAGGCTAGACATCCACCCGGTAGCCGGGCGCATCGGCGCCGAGATCCGCGGCATCAAGCTGGCGCCGGACCTCGACGCCACCACGTTCGGCGCCGTGCGCGCTGCGCTGCTGCGCCACAAGGTGCTGTTCTTGCGCGATCAGGACCACCTGGACGACAAAGCCCAGGAAGGCTTTGCCAGCCTGTTCGGCACGCCCGTGCCCCACCCCACCGTGCCCTCGCGCGACGGCACGCGGTTCCTGCTCGAACTCGATTCCGAGCACGGCGGCCGCGCCAACTCCTGGCATACCGATGTGACCTTCGACCTGGCCTACCCGCAGGTGTCCGTGCTGCGCGGCGTGGTCATTCCCGCCGCCGGCGGCGACACCGTATGGGCCAATACGGCGGCAGCCTACCAGGATCTGCCCGAGGCGCTGCGCGAACTGGCCGACCGCCTGTGGGCGCTGCATACCAACGACTACGATTACGCCGCCACCCGCAACACGGTCAGCACCGAAGCCATCAAGCGCTACCGCGAGGTCTTCACCGCCGCCATTTACGAGACCGAGCATCCGGTGGTGCGCGTGCACCCGGAAACCGGCGAGCGCACGCTGGTGCTGGGGCATTTCGTGAAGAAGCTGCTTGGCTACTCGTCCTCCGACTCGCAGCATCTGGTCTCCGTACTCCAAGACCACGTCCATCGCCTTGAGAACACGGTGCGCTGGCGCTGGCGCGCCAACGACGTGGCGATCTGGGACAACCGCGCCACCCAGCACTACGCCATCAACGACTACGGCGATGCGAAACGCGTGGTACGCCGGGTGACCATCGCGGGCGATGTGCCGGTCAGCGTGGACGGACGCCGCAGCGTATCGGTGAAGTCCGCCGCGCCCAAGCAAGCCGAGCCGGCCAACCACGCGGCGCCGGCGCGCGCCGCCGCATAAGGGAGCCGCAGATGAGCCAACCCGCACAGAAGCGCCAGCTCAAGCTCGGCGCCTTCCTGCAAGCCACCGGCCACCATGTGGCCGGCTGGCGCCACCCCGGCGCGCAGGCCGACGCCGGGCAGAATCTTGCGCACTATGTGCGGCTGGCGCAAAGCGCCGAGGCCGCGCAGTTCGATACGATCTTTCTCGCCGACGGCGTCGCAATCCGCGCGCTTGACGACGCCACCCTGCCCCGCACGGCGCGCGCCGCCAGCTTCGAGCCGCTGACACTGCTCTCGGCCCTGGCCGCGGTGACCGAGCGCATCGGCCTGGTGGCCACCGTCTCCACCACCTACAACGAGCCCTTTCACGTCGCGCGCAAATTCGCCTCGCTCGATCACCTGAGCGGCGGCCGCGCCGGCTGGAATGTGGTGACGTCGTGGTCCGACGCCGAGGCGCGCAACTTCAGCCTGGACAAGCACCCCGAGCACGCTGACCGCTACGCGCGCGCCGAGGAATTCGTGGATGTGGTGACGGGGCTTTGGGACACCTGGGAAGACGACGCATTCCTCTACGACAAGGAAAGCGGCCTGCATTTCGCGGCCAACAAGCTGCACGCACTGGATCACCACGGCAAGCATTTCCAGGTGCGCGGGCCGCTCAACGTGTCACGCCCGCCACAAGGCCATCCGGTAATCGTGCAGGCGGGCTCGTCCGAGGCCGGACAGGAACTGGCGGCGCGCACGGCGGAGGTCATCTTTACCGCGCAGCAGTCGCTGGAGGATGCCCAGGCCTTTTACCAGGGCCTGAAAGGCCGGCTGGCGCGCTATGGCCGCACACCCGACCAGCTCAAGATCATGCCGGGCGTGTTCCCCGTGATCGGGCGCAGCGAGGCCGAAGCGAAGGAGAAATTCGAGGCGCTGCAAAGCCTGATCCATCCGGCCGTGGGGCTGGCCCTGCTGTCGCAGAACCTCGGCGGCGTGGATCTCTCCGGCTACCCGCTCGACGGGCCGCTGCCCGACGACCTGCCCGAGCCCAACGGCGCCAAGAGCCGTTTCCAGCTGGTGACCGGGCTAGCCCGGCGCGAGGGACTGACCATTCGCCAGCTCTACCTGCGCGTGGCTACCGCGCGCGGGCACTGGTCCATTCATGGCACCGCCGAGAGCATCGCCGATCAGCTGCAGGCCTGGTTTGAAGGCGGCGCCGCCGACGGCTTCAACATCATGCCGCCATGGCTGCCGGGCGGCCTCGACGACTTCATCGAACTGGTGCTGCCGGAGCTGCGCCGGCGCGGGCTGTTTCGCGAGCGCTACGCGGGCAGCACCTTGCGCGAGCACCTGGGCCTGGCGCGGCCGGCGCATCCGCGCGCGTTTGGCGACACGCGGCAGGTGGCCTGACGGGCCAGGCATTGCCTTGCGAAGAAGCAAGGGTTGCCAGTTGGCCCGTCCGAGGCGACAGGGCTGCGCAAGCACAGCCATGCTTGCATGGTCAGAACACGTGTTTCATCCCGACCATGGCACCAAGCTGGCTACCGCCGGGTGCGGGATTGGTGCCCGTTCCCGCATTGCTGACGGACAGCGCCAGGTTGCCGCCGTTGTTGATGAAGCCGGCCGTGCCGTAGACGGACGTGCGCTTGGTGAAGGCATAGACGCCGCGCGCCGCGAATAGCCATGCCTTGTCCGCGCTGTTGTGATAGCGCAGGTTGAACACCTCGCCGTCGACGCTGAAGGCCGGCGTCACCTGATACGTCACGCCGCCGTAGAACATGTCGCTCACGGGGGCCGGGCTGGCCCTGTTGTCCCGGCGTAGCCAGCCCAGGCCGATCTTGGTGTCCCGGTTGACCAGTACATAGCCGTTGATGGACAGGCGGTCATCCGTCAGGCTGCTGCGGTTCAGCCCGGCGAAGGCACCCGGGCCGCCGCGCAGCGAATCGTAGGCGGCTGCCACACTCCAGGTCGCGGTGTCGTACTTGAGCATCGCGGACCACTCCCGACAGGCGCGCTGGTCCGCTGGATTCTCCCCGGCGCAGTTGGTGCCCGAGGGGCTCGGGCCCGCGTTGACCGTATCGCGGCCGAAACTGTAGGTGGCGCCGGCGGTCAGGCCGCCGAAGGTACCCTTGTACGAGATGGCATTGTCCGTGCGTGCATTGGGCAGGTAGCTATCCAGCGAGCCCGATCCGAAGGCGTTCGGCCCCAGGATGTCGGGATCGGCCATGGCCCAGAACAGCATGGTGTACTGCCGTCCCAGCGCGACCTGCCCCCAGTTCCCCGCCAGGCCCACCAGCGCCTGGCGGCCGAACAGGCGTCCACCCTGGTTGCTGGCGCCGCTATCGGGCCCGAACCCGGACTCCAGCCAGAAGATTGCCTTCATGCCGCCGCCCAGGTCCTCGGTGCCGCGCAAGCCCCAGCGCGACGGCACCGTGCCAGTCAGGTTCGGCATGCGCAAGACATTGTCCTTCGCCGCGCCGATATGGGAGATGTACTCCACGCCCGTATCCACCACCCCATAAGCCGTCACGTTCTGCGCCGCGGCAACCACCGGGATCGCTGCCGCGATGGCTGCGACCATATGTCCAAGTTTCATTGTCATCCTCCCGTTTCTTCTAAGATTTGGGGCAAGCCGGGGGCCTGCCGCCCAATGTCGGCACGCTATTGCGCGTTCTATGTGGTACCGCTCAGTGCGCGGCGATACGTACCGCTTGTCCGTCGGCGGCCGGGGACCGGCCAAGCAAGCCGACGCTGGCGATGGCTACCAGCAGCGGCAGCGCGAAGACGTAGTACAGGTTTGAGGTGGGCCAGCCCGCGTCGACCAGCGCGCCGGCGACCAGCGGGGCCAGCACCGCGCCGAAGCGGCCCATGCCGATCGACCAGCCCATGCCCGTGGTGCGGTTTTGCGCCGGATAGAGAATGGGCGCGTAGGCGTACAAGCCGACCATGCAGCCGAAGATGCCGCCACCGATGAACAGGGCCAGCACGAACGCCACCGACAAGGTATTGGCGTACATGCCGAATGCCACCAGCAACAAGGCGGTCAGGACAAAGCAGCTCCACAGCAGCGGCTTGAGCCCGATGCGCGCGGCAAGGAAACCGAACAACGTGCCGCCCACGATGCCACCGACGTTGAGCAGCACGCCGCCGGTAATCCCCTGCTGCGCCGACATGCCGGCCGCCACCAGCAGCTTCGGCGTCCAGCTCAGGACAAAGTAAAAGCTGAACATCACCAGGAAGAACGAAGTCCAGATCATCAGCGTCTGCATGGCGAGGCGACCGCCAAACAAGCTGCGAACCCCGCCCTGGGCTGGCGTCTGCGCGGCGGCGCGCGCCGGCATTTCGGTAATGCGTTCGCGCCCCATGCCGGCGAGAAGCTTGTTGAGCTTGTCGACCGCGCCGGCCGGGCGCCTGGCGATCAGGAAGTCCAGCGATTCAGGCAAGCGTGCCAGCACGACCGGGATCATGGCCAGCGTGACCAGCCCGCCAAAAACGAAGACGCTGCGCCAGCCGTAGTGCAGCAACAGCACGCCGGCGATGGCGCCGCCAATCGTGGCGCCCACCGGATAACCGGTGGCCTGCAGCACGATCGCGGTGCTGCGCCACTTGTCGGAGGCGTATTCGCCCGTAATGACGTTGATGCTGGCCAGCATGCCGCCGATGCCCAGCCCGGTGATCGCCCGCATGGCCGCCAGTTGGGTCACGCTCTGCGCGAAGGCAGAACAAAGCATGCCCGCCGAGATCGTCACCAGGCAGAGCAGGATGACGGGGCGGCGCCCGAGCCGGTCGGCCCAGGGCGCCAGGAACAGCGATCCCGCCGCCATGCCGAACAGCCCGGCACTGAGCAGGACGCCAATCTCCTTGCCGCTCAGGTGCCAGTCGGCCGAGATATGCGAGGCGGTAAACGCCATCGCCAGTACGTCAAAGCCGTCGAGCATATTGAGCACGATGCAGATCGCTACCGCCATGATCTGGAACCGGCTCATCTCGCCCTGGTTGATGGTTTCCCTGATGTCGAGCTTCATTGTCTACCTCCATGGTTTTATTTTGATTTACCCGGCCGATCCGATCGATCTGGATTGACGGCAACTACAAATCCAGCACCAGCAAACCCGTCCGGGCGCGCGAGCAGCACGGCAGGAACTGATCGTTGGCGGCGCGTTCCTCATCGGTCAGATAGGCATCGCGATGGTCCGGCTCGCCCGCCAGCACGCGCGTCAGGCAGGTCCCGCACACGCCCTGCTCGCAGGAGGTCTGGATCTCCACGCCATTGGCCGACAGCGCCTGCACCACCGTCTGTTCCGGCTCGACATCGATCACCAGTCCGCTGCTCTGGACCTTCACCTGGAACGCCCCGGCGACGGCGCCCGGCACCTCGGGCGCGGCGAAGTATTCGCGGTGGAGATTCGCCTCCGGCCAGCCGGCCTCCTTCGCCCGGCGCAGCACCGCATCCATGAAGCCGGCGGGGCCGCACACATAGAGATGCGTCCGTGCGCCGGGGGCGACGAGCAAGCGTGGCAGGTCAGCCCGATGGCCCGGCGGCTCGTCGAAATAGAAATGCGTGCGGTCCCGGAGATCCTCGTGCGCAAGGCGTTCGCGGAACGCCGTATGCGCCGCCGAGCGGGTGCAGTAGTGCAACTCGAACGAGGCGCCGGATTGCGCAAGGCGCTGCGCCATGGCGAGGATCGGCGTGACGCCGATGCCGCCGGCGAGCAGGATCGAATGCGCGGCGCCGGCGGCCAGGGGAAAGTGGTTCTTCGGCTCGCTGATGTCCAGCGTGGCGCCGACTGCCAGCGCGTGCATGGCCACCGACCCGCCCCGGGAGGCGGGGTCGCGCAGCACGCCGATCTGGTAGCGATGGGTCTCGGCGGGGTCGTTGCACAGGGAGTACTGACGCACCAGTCCCGGCGCGATCCGTACGTCGATATGCGCGCCCGCGGTGAATGCCGGCAGGGTGCCGCCGTGCGGCGCGACCAGCTCGAACACGGCGATGCCCGACGCCGCGTCGGCCTTGCTTGCGATCCTGACCTGCATCACGCGCCCTCCGCCTGCCCGGCCTGTTCCTGCTGCAGCAGGCGATCCAGAATCCGCCGCGCCTGGACGCCGCCGGCATCGATGTTCAGCTTGAGCAGCTTGCGCTCGGGATTGGCCAGGATATTGCGCTGCTGTGCCTCCAGCATTTCCAGGTCTTCGGCGAAGATCTTGCCCTGCCCTTCGCGGATGGTTTCGGTCAGTTGCGCGTCGTCTGCCTTGAAGTTGCGCGCCATGCCCCAGAAGTACCAGATCGAGGTCTCGGCTTCCGGCGTGATGAAGTCCACCACGATGCTCGACGCCTTGTGCTGCGGCTCGGCGTGATACCCGCCCTTGCCCGCGTGCGCCACGCCCACCTCGATCATGACGTGGCTTGGCGGCGTGAAGCGGCAGATCTGCCAGCGGTCGCAAGGCACATCGTGCGCAAGGCCATTGCCGCGCAACGCCGCGGCCCAGAACGGCGGCGGCATGATGCCCTCCATATGCCGGCCGGTCACGACCATGTCGCCTTCGACCTTGGTGGCCGGTGCCGACTCTTCGATCTCGGCCTGCCCGATGCTGGAGGCATGGACGTAGGTCTCATGGGTCAGGTCCATGAGGTTGTCGATCATCAGCCGGTAGTCGCAATGGATGTGATACAGCCCGCCGCCGTGGGCCCAGTCCGCGCTCACCGCCCACTCCAGATGCGGGATCGCACCCGCATCGGCCAGCGCGGCGTCGCCAGGCCAGACCCAGACAAAACCGTAACGCTCGACGGCCGGATAACTGCGGATCGACGGAAACCCGCCGACGCGCTGCCCGGCCATCCTGGCGCATTTGCCGTCGCGGCCCATGGTCAGGCCGTGGTAGCCGCAGACCAGTTGCCCGTCGCGGACAAAACCCAGCGAAAGCGGCGCGCCACGGTGCGGGCAAAAGTCCTCCAGCGCGGCGACGTTGCCGTCCTCGCCCCGGAACAGCACCATTTTTTCATTGCAGATCGTGCGGCCAAGCGGCTTTCCCGCGAGTTCGTCCGGCGTGCAGGCCACGTACCAGGTGTTTTTCAGAAACATAGCGATCCCCTCCCTGGCGCCCGAGCGCGCCAAGGTTCAGTGACTTACGAAAGTGGATTAGGTCAGGCCGGGCGGCCTGCGCGGCGAATCAGGCTGCCGCCGAGCACCTGCGACATCGCCTGCTGGTTCTGCATGGCGATCTTGAGGTTGCGGTTGGCGATGCGGCTGTGTTCACGCATCAGCGCTTCGGCGCGGGCGCCCTCGCGCAGCTCGATCGCCTCGACCACCGAGCGGTGCTGCGCCTGCGCAAGCAGCAGCATTTCGCGCGCGCTTTCATCGATGGACTGGACCATCACGAAGGCGCTGGCGGAGGCGAACGGGATATTCATCACTTTCTCGATCTGCCGTGCAACCAGGGGGCTGCCGGCCGCCTCAGCCAACAACTGGTGGAAGCGCGCGTTGAGATCGACGTAAGCAGAGAACTTGACCGCGGTCAGCTCGCCGGTGAGCGCCGTGTCGATTTGCGTGATGCAGTCGCGCAAGCCGCTCAGGATGGTCTGGCCGACGCCACGCTCCGCGGCAAGCCGTGCCGCCATGCCTTCCATCGTGCCCCGCAGTTCGATCGCATCGCTGATTTCACTTTCGGCGAAGGAACGGACCGCAAAGCCGCCGGATGGGATGGGCTCGACCAGGCCTTCTTCCTGCAACCGGATCAACGCGGCCCGGATCGGGGTGCGGGAGACGCCGAGGCGCTCAACCACCCACAGTTCGGAGATACGGGCGCCCGGCGCGAGATCGCCGCCGAGGATCAGCTCCCGCAATCCGAGCAGGGCCCGGACCGCCTGGGAAGCGCTGGCGCCGGCTTTGCTGTCGCTGAGATTGTCGTTGTCGTTGTCGGTCTGCATGATGCGCTGTCTCTCATTGTGGGGGCGAGCGTGTCCGGTGATGCAAGATGGCCGCTGTTGAATACAGAGTGTATCCACAAGAAACTGACCAGGCAATGTGAAAGCTGAAAACCGAGGGTAAACGTCGATAAAACGCGAAGAACCAGAGAGTAACGAGAAGACAGGCAGCGT
The DNA here is from genome assembly GCF_058802485.1 of Cupriavidus sp. GW822-FHT02D05. NCBI lineage: Bacteria > Pseudomonadati > Pseudomonadota > Betaproteobacteria > Burkholderiales > Burkholderiaceae > Cupriavidus > Cupriavidus sp. GW822-FHT02D05. The sequence goes on from NZ_JBXAOE010000024.1 coordinate 48,936, forward strand.
ATTTCGGGGGAATACTCGACCACATAGAACATGTTGTATACAACTAAGAATCAAGGCCTGGCGGGGCAAAAACCCACTGCCCGCGATGCCAGAAACACATGTTCCGCTGCCGCACAAACAAAAACGACCCGGGCGCTCACGCGACCGGGTCGTCTTGTCACATCGTTTGCGTGACGCGGTTCGACAGAAAGCCGAACCGCGCTTAGCCACCCTTCACGCTCAATGCACCATCATATTGGCGTTCATGTTGTGCATGATCCACAGCGAGCCCGCCACCACGATCAGCAGGATCAGCGCGGTGAAGGCCAGGGCCATCACGTTCCAGCGCTGCTCCGACGAGCTGTCCAGGTGCAGGAAATAGATCAGGTGCACGACGATCTGCACGACCGCCAGGCCCAGGATCACGGCCAGCGTGGTCGAGGCTTCCAGCGTGCCGCCCATCACCAGCTTGAACGGGATGACGGTCAGGATCACCGCCAGCACGAAGCCGATCACATACGACTTGACGCTGCCATGGCTGGCGCCTGCGGACGTGGTGCCGTGCCCGTCGTGGGCGCGGTGAGCGCCGGCGGCAGAGACGTTGCTATGTTCCATTACATCGCTCCCATCAGGTAGACCACGGTGAACACGCCGATCCAGACGATGTCCAGAAAGTGCCAGAACAAGGCGAAGCAGGCCAGGCGCTTGGTCATGGTCGGGGTCAGGCCCTTGCGGGAGATCTGCCACATCAGCACAGCCATCCACAGCAGGCCGCTCGCCACGTGCAGGCCGTGGGTGCCGACCAGCGTGAAGAACGACGACAGGAAGGCGCTGCGCTCGGGGCCGGCGCCCTCGGCGATCATGTGATGGAACTCGTTGATTTCCATGCCGATGAACGCCACGCCCAGCAAGAACGTGATGCCAAGCCAGAACTGCAGGCGGGCACGCTGGCCGTTATGCAGGGAGATCATTGCCATGCCCGAGGTCAAGCTGCTGAACAACAGCAGGAAGGTCTCGACCAGGACGTAGTTCAGCTCGAACAACTCCTTGCCCGACGGGCCGCCTGCCACTTCGCCACGCAGCACCGCGAACGCGGCGAACAACCCGGCGAAGATGATGCAGTCGCTCATCAGGTACACCCAGAAACCAAACACCGTGTTGGCGCTGGTGTCGTGATGGGCGTGATCGTGCGAATGATCGTGCGAGTGGGCATGCGCCTGGGCGGCGCCATGCGCGGGATAACGCTGTAGGACTTCAGTCGTCATGGTTCAGGCCTGTGACGCAATGCGCTGGAAATGGCTCGTTTCGACCGCCTTGACTTCGTGCGCGGGCACGTAGTAGTCGATGTGGTCGTCGTTGCTGCGGAAGATAAAGCTGACGATCATGCCAACCAGGCCTACCGCCGCCAGCCACCAGATATGCCAGGTCAGGGCAAAGCCCAGCGCCAGGCTGAAGGCACCGATGTAGAAGCCGGCGCCGGTGTTCTTCGGCATGTGGATCTGCTCGTAGTGCGCTTGTTGCTGCGGCACTTCACCACGCGCCTTCATGTCGGCGAACGCGTCCAGGTCACGCACCACCGGGGTATGCGCGAAGTTGTAGAACGGCGGCGGCGACGAAGTTGCCCACTCCAGCGTACGGCCACCCCAGGGGTCGCCCGTCACGTCGAGGAGTTCCTTGCGGCGGCGCACGCTGACCACGATCTGCAGGATCTGGAACAGGATGCCCAGGCCAACAAACGCGGCGCCGAGCACGGCCACGTACAGGTACGGGTTCCACGCCGGATTGTCGGTGTGGTTCAGGCGACGGGTCATGCCCATGAAGCCCAGCGCGTACAGCGGCATGAAGGCCAGGTAGAAACCGATGATCCAGCACCAGAACGCGTACTTGCCCAGGCGCTCGTCGAGCTTGAAGCCGAAGGCCTTCGGGAACCAGTAGGTAATGCCGGCGATGTAGCCGAACAGCACGCCACCGATGATCACGTTGTGGAAGTGGGCGATCAGGAACAGGCTGTTGTGCAGCACGAAGTCAGCCGCCGGCACTGCCATCAGCACGCCGGTCATGCCGCCGATCACGAAGGTGACCATGAAGCCCAGCGTCCACAGCACGGGCGTGGTCATCTGCACACGGCCGCGGTACATGGTGAACAGCCAGTTGAAGATCTTCACCCCGGTCGGGATGGAGATGATCATGGTGGTGATGCCGAAGAACGCATTCACGTTGGCGCCGGAGCCCATCGTGAAGAAGTGGTGCAGCCAGACCAGGAACGACAGCACCATGATGGCGCAGGTCGCGTAGACCATGCCCTTGTAGCCGAACAGCTTCTTGCCGGAGAACGTCGAGATGATTTCCGAGAAGATGCCGAATGCCGGCAGGATCAGGATGTACACCTCGGGGTGGCCCCAGATCCAGATCAGGTTCACGTACATCATGGCGTTGCCGCCCATTTCGTTCGTGAAGAAGTGCATGCCCAGGTAGCGGTCAAGGCCCAGCAGGCCCAGCGTGACGGTCAGCACCGGGAAAGCGGCGATGATCAGCACGTTGGTGCACAGCGCGGTCCAGGTGAACACCGGCATGCGCATCAGGGTCATGCCCGGGGCGCGCATCTTGAGGATGGTCACCAGGAAGTTGACGCCGGTCAGCAAGGTGCCCAGGCCCGAGATCTGCAAGCTCCAGAGGTAGTAGTCCACCCCCACGCCAGGGCTGTACGCAATGCCGGACAACGGCGGATAGGCCAGCCAGCCGGTGCGCGCGAACTCGCCAACGCCCAGCGAGACGTTGACCAGCATCGCGCCGGCAACGAACAGCCAGAAGCTCAGCGTGTTGAGGAACGGGAAGGCCACGTCGCGCGCGCCGATCTGCAGCGGCACGACCAGGTTCATCAGGCCCGTCATCAGCGGCATCGCCACGAAGAAGATCATGATCACGCCGTGGGCGGTGAAGATCTGGTCGTAGTGCTCAGGCGGCAGGATGCCCGGCGAGCCGTTGGTGGACAACGCCAGCTGGGTACGCATCATGATGGCGTCGGCAAAGCCGCGCAGCAGCATGATCAGCGCAACCACGGAATACATGATGCCGATCTTCTTGTGGTCGACCGAGGTGAACCAGTCGTTCCACAGCCATTTCCACTTGCCGAAATAGGTGATCAGCGCGCATAGCGCCACGCCACCCAGCGCCACCATCGTCAACGTGCCCATGATGATGGGCTCGTGGAACGGGATGGCATCCAAACTCAATTTGCCAAACATCTCTACTCCTAGGAATTCGAGCCCGGCGCCGGCGTAGCGGGCGCGGCCATGGACACCTGGCTCACGCCAAGGGTGTTGCGCGAGGTGCAGACGGGACCAAACGAGGTGCCGTTGCCGGCGATAGCGCCACCGGCGCCGTCCATGTACTTGTGCAGGATGCCGTGGTACAGCTGCGGATCGACCTTGGCGTACAGCGCCACGGGATTCGCCTCGCTGGGCTTGGCCAGCGCGCTGTAGTCAGCCAGGGTCAGCTGGCTCGACGAGGCGCGGACCTGCTTGACCCACGCCTCGAAGTCGAAGTTCGACACCGACTTGGCCTTGAACTTCATGCCCGAGAAGCCGCCGCCGCTGTAGTTGGCCGACATGCCGTCGAACGCGCCGGTCTCGCTGGCGATCAGGTGCAGCTTGGTCTCCATGCCCGCCATGGCGTACACCTGGCTGCCCAGTTGCGGAATGAAGAAGGAATTCATGATCGAATCCGACGTGATCTTGAAGTTCACGGGAGTGTTCACCGGGAACGCGATCTCGTTGACCGTGGCAATGCCCAGGTCCGGATAGATGAACAGCCATTTCCAGTTCAGCGCAACCGCCTCGATGGTGATCGGCTTGACGTTGGATTCGATGGGCTTATAGGGGTCCAGGTCGTGCGAGGACTTCCACGTGATGATGCCCAGCACCAGGATGATCAGGCAGGGAATCAGCCAGACCACGACTTCGATCCCGGTCGAGTGGGACCAGTCCGGCTCGTAGCGGGCCGACTTGTTGCTGGCGCGGTACTTCCAGGCGAAGGTGAAGACCAGCACGATCACCGGCACCACGACAAGCAGCATCAACCAGGTCGCGATCAGGATGATGTTTTTGACGTCGGCGCCAATCTGGCCCTTCGGATCTAGCACGGCCATGTTGCATCCGGCCAGCAAGAGCACGGCGGCGCAAGGCATTAGCCGCGTCCAACGCGGAAGTTTGGGTATCTTCATGTCACGACTGGTTGAGTTGGCCACGGCAGCGACGGCGCGGCGTGATTCTGCTGCCAGATGCGCGAGCAAGAGGCAGGCTTAAGGCTTGGGGGAAACTGGGTCAGATCCGGGTCAAGCGACCGGTGTGCCGGGGGACGCGCCGATCAGCGGCAGCCTGGCTTGGTCCTTGTGGGACGGATCAAAGTGGGACTGCGGCGGTCCACACAGGAGGACGTCGGCGTGGCGCGGCCCGGCGAGCTTGCCTGGTGGGCAAGCAGGGTGTTCGGGTGAGGTTCGCGGTACGTCAGACATCGTGGCCGCGAATCTACCGCATCGCAGCATTGAGGGTAAACCCGTGATATAGAACACACTGTTCGGAAAATCGGACAATGCAGCTTCTTCTGCCATCTCACAGGCAACACCCAACTAAGCCGAGACATTTTTGACTGCGGCAAGGTGTCGCAGGGGTGCGCACCCTTGAAAGCAGCTGCACAAACCGCAACGCGCGTGCGGTGAGCATTTCAGTGGGCAATGCGGTGGAAAGCAGGATGCCATGGACCTCCAAAACCTGCTTGCCGGCGCGTTGCGCCCGCCGCGGTTCTATGCAAATGCAATAACCTTCGTTCCCCTCCTCGCGCGATTTCGCAACCATAGGGCCGCATCCCAACCTCAGATCCTTGCTACCGCATCGTCGACTTCGGAGAACATCGCAATGCATCCTTTCCGCCAATGGCTACCCGTTGTCGGCCGCGCCCTGGCCATCGCCGCGCTGTCCTGGTCCGCCGCCGGCCATGCCGCCGACGCGTCGGTCCGCGTGGGCTACCAGAAGGCCGGCCTGCTGGCCGTGCTCAAAGCGCAGGGCTCGCTGGAGAAAAAGCTCGCCCCGCTCGGCTTCAAGGTGGAGTGGAAGGAATTCCCCGCCGGCCCGCAGTTGCTGGAGGCGCTCAATGCCGGCGGCATCGACTTTGGCTACACGGGCGCGCCGCCGGCAGTGTTCGCCCAGGCGGCGCGTGCCAACTTTGTCTACGTGGGCGCAGAGCCAGGCGGCAAGACCAACGAGGCGCTGTTCGTGCTGGAGAAGTCGCCGATCCGCTCGGTGGCCGACCTGCGCGGCAAGCGCATCGCCTTGCAAAAAGGCTCCAGCTCCAACTACCTGCTGGTGCAGTTGCTGAACAAGCATGGGCTGGCCCTGCAGGACATCCAGCCGATCTACCTGCCGCCCGCCGATGCGCGCGCCGCCTTCGAGAGCGGCAACGTGGACGCCTGGGTGGTCTGGGACCCGTACTACGCGCTGGCGCAGAAGGCGCTGAAGGTGCGCACCATCGCCGACTATGAAGGCGTGCCCTCCCCCTTCAACTTCTATGAAGCCGCCAACGGCTTCGTCAAAGCGCAGCCGCAAGTGGTCAATGCCATCCTGGAGCAACTGCGCACGACCGGCCTGTGGGTGGTGAAGAACCCCGGCGAGACTGCCGCCCTGCTCGCGCCTGCCGTGGGCCTGGACACGCAGGTCGTGGAGACCTGGCTCAAGCGCGTGCCGTACGGCGCCACCCCGGTGACGCCGGAGGTGATCGCCGCCCAGCAGCGGGTGGCCGACCTGTTCCATGAGCAGAAACTGATCCCCACCGCCGTCAAGGTCAAGGACAACGTCTGGCAGGCGAGCTTCCCCCTGGCCAGCCAGTAAGGGGCCAAGGCCCGAATCCGGGGCGGGCCCGCGCGGTCCGCCCCGGATGGCACACGCGAACCACGGCTGCTACCATGCCCGTTCCTGAGCGTATTCATTCCAACAAAAAGACAACGACATCATGAAAATCGAGACAATTGCCGTTCACGGCGGCTACTCCCCGGACCCCACCACGCGTGCCGTGGCCGTGCCGATCTACCAGACCGTCGCGTATGCGTTCGACAACGCGCAGCACGGCGCCGACCTGTTCGACCTCAAGGTGCCCGGCAATATCTACAGCCGCATCATGAACCCCACCAACGACGTGCTGGAGCAGCGGCTGGCCGCGCTCGAGGGCGGCGTGGGCGCGCTGGCGCTGGCGTCCGGCATGGCGGCCATCACCTATGCCATCCAGACCATCGCCGAGGCCGGCGACAACATCATCTCGGCCAGCCAGCTCTACGGCGGCACCTACAACCTGTTCGCGCACACGCTGCCCCTGTCCGGCATCGAGACCCGCTTTGCCGATGGCCGCAACCCGGCCGCCTTCGGCGACCTGGTGGATGCGCGCACCAAGGCGATCTTCGTGGAGTCGGTGGGCAACCCGCTGGGCAACATCGTCGATATCGCAGCCATTGCCAAGGTGGCGCATAGCCACGGCATCCCGCTGATCGTGGACAACACCGTGCCCTCGCCCTACCTGTGCCGTCCGTTCGAGCATGGCGCGGACATCGTCGTGCACTCGCTCACCAAATACCTGGGCGGCCACGGCAACAGCGTGGGCGGCGCCATCGTCGATAGCGGCAAGTTCCCGTGGGCCGAGCACAAGGCGCGCTTCAAGCGCCTGAACGAGCCGGATGTGTCGTACCACGGCGTGGTCTACACCGAAGCGCTCGGCGCGGCGGCCTATATCGGCCGCGCCCGCGTGGTGCCGCTGCGCAATACCGGCGCGGCGCTGTCGCCGTTCAATGCCTTCCTGATCCTGCAAGGCATCGAGACCCTGGCGCTGCGGCTGGACCGCATCACCGAGAACGCGCTGGCTGTCGCGCGCCACCTGAAGGCCAGCTCCAAGGTGGAGTGGGTCAACTTTGCCGGCCTGCCGGAGCACCCGGACCACGCGCTGGTGCAGCGCTACCTGGGCGGGCGCGGCCCCGGCATCCTGTCGTTCGGCCTGAAGAGCGGCGGCCGCGAAGCCGGCGCGCGCTTCCTGGACGCGCTGCAACTGTTCACCCGCCTGGTCAACATCGGCGACGCCAAGTCGCTGGCGACCCATCCGGCCTCCACCACGCACCGCCAGCTCGACGCAGCCGAGCTGAAGGCCGCTGGTGTCAGCGAAGACATGGTGCGCCTGTCGATCGGCATCGAGCATATCGACGACCTGCTGGAAGACCTGGAGCGCGCGCTGGCCGCGGCCTGAGGGGTGGCGGGGTAGCGCAGTAGCTGGCGTCGCAACGCGGCGCTCGCAACAAGAAGGGCCGGTGGCACATGGATGCCACCGGCCCTTCTTGTTTTCCGCCGCGCTGGCGATCGCTTAAGCCCGCCGCTTAAGCCCGCTTGGAAGCCCAAAAATGGGAAGCACAAACAAAAACGCCCACCAATGAGGCGGGCGCGAATCCAATTCCTTGGTGGGATTGGAGGAGACAGTTCAATCATAACCGCAATACGGGTTATCCCGCAACTACTACCCGATTGCGTATGCATATTCCGCAGCGCAACAGCCGTTGGCGTCACACGAACGCCTGCAAACCCACATACAGGCATATGCAAGTGCGTTATAAGACCATGCATTTTTACTCGTTCCTTGAACGTATGCACTTCCCTACAATGGGCATCCTTGCTTGCCGCCATCCCGGTAAGCCACGATGCACACAAACAATACGGGGAGCTTTAGATGAAACTGGGTTTCGGAATTCGACTGATTGCCGCGGTGCTCGCGCTCGGCGCGATCCAGACGGCCGGCGCGGCTGATCCGGACAAAAAGGAAATCCGCTTCGGCGCCACCGCTGGTCCCTACTCCGACCAGATCCGCTACGGCATCAAGCCCCTGCTGGAAAAAAAAGGCTACAAGGTCACTATCGTTGAGTTCAGCGACTACGTGCAGCCCAACCTGGCGCTGGCCGATGGCGCCATCGACGCCAATGCCTTCCAGCACGTGGCCTACCTGAAGAAGTTCTCCGGCGACCGCAAGCTGCAATTGTCGGAAGTCATCCAGGTCCCCACCGCCCCGATCGGCATCTACAGCCGCAAGCACAAGTCGCTGACGGAAGTGAAGCCGGGCGCGTCGGTGTCGCTGCCTAACGATCCGTCCAACCTGGCACGCGCCATCGCCATGCTCCAGCAGATCGGCTGGATCACGCTCAAGGCCGGCACCGACCCGATCCGCGCCAGTGAGCGCGACATCGAAGGCAACCCGAACAAGCTCAAGCTGATCCAGCTCGAAGCCGCGCAACTGCCGCGCTCGCTCGACGACGTGGACTTCGCCTTCGTCAACGGCAACTTCGCGCTGTCCTCCGGCCTCAAGCTAACCGAAGCGCTCAGCCTGGAAAAGATTCCCGACTACTACATGAACCTGGTTGCCGTGCGCACCGCCGACACCGGCAAGCCGTTCGTCAAGGACATCCGCGAGGCTTACCAGTCGCCGGAATTCAAGGCGACCACGCAGCAACGCTTTGCCGGCTTCCTGCCGCCGGCCTACCAGCGCTAAGCCAGGCCGCGCACCGATGGCGCGGCGCTGTCAGGGAGCCCCCATGCGGGGCTCTTTTTCTTTGACGCGCCATCATGCACATCGGCACGCACCGGCGCCGGCTTCTTCACACCTCCCCGCATAAGCAACTGCGGCATTCTTCGTTCCTTGCGGCATGGCTTTCGCCTACCCTCTTCCCCTTACAACTTGAAAGACACGCGGGGAGCGGCAATGACAAACGAACTCAACCAGCGGCGGCGGAGAATCGTTGTCAGCGGCATGCTGGCCGCCGGCACGGCCGGCGCGCTTGGCACGGCCTTGCCAGCACGCGCGCAGGCGCCAAAGCACACACTGCGCATCGGCTTCCAGAAATCGTCCACGCTGATGATCCTGCTGAAATCACGCGAGACGCTGGAGAAGGCGCTCGCGCCGCTGGGCGCATCGGTGCAATGGTATGAATTCACCTCGGGCCTGCCGCTGCTGGAATCCCTCAATATCGGCAACCTCGACCTGAGTGCGGACGTGGCCGACGCGGTGCCGCCCTTCGCGCTCGCGGCCGGCGCCAACCTGACCTACTATGCCATCGAGACGCCCTCGCCCGAAGCGCAGGCCATTGTGGTGCGGCAGGATTCGCCGATCAAGGAAATCGCCCACCTCAAAGGCCAGCGCATTGCCTTTGCCAAGGGCGCGGGCGCGCACTACCTGCTGCTCGAAGCGCTGGCCAGCGCGGGGCTGTCGATCCGCGACATCGAGCCCGCCTACCTGAGCCCGGCCGACGCGCGCGCCGCCTTCGAGCGCGGCAGCGTGGCCGCCTGGGTGATCTGGGACCCGTTCCTGGCGGCAGTGCAACGCCAGGCCAACGCGCGCATCCTGCGCGATGGCAAGGGGCTTTCGAGCTACCGGCGCTTCTACCTCGCCGCCACGCCGTACGCGCGAAAGCATGCGGACGTGCTGGCCGTGGTCTATGAAGAACTGCGCCGCGCCGGCGAATGGATCAAGCAAAACCCCGCGGCCGCCGCGCAGTGGCATGCGCCGCTGATCGGCCTGGACGCGCCCACGGTGGAAGCCGCCAACCGCCGCCGGACGTACCAGGTGCAGACGGTAGATGCGGCCTCGCTCGATGAGCAGCAGCGCATCGCCGATGCGTTCACCAGCCAGAAGATCCTGCCGCGCAAGGTCGTGGTGGCGGAGTCGCCGGTATGGCGGCGCGCTTGACCCTCGGGACCCTTCGCTTGCCGCCACGTTAGCAGTTGAAGGTCCGTGCGCACTGGCAGCGGAAAAGACACAGCGCTCTCACGCGCAGAACACGACCTCACAAAGACGAGAGGCCTCCACTTCGGAGGCCATTTTTTTTGCGCGAGGCAGGCTCCGTCCATGCCAACAGACGCACCACTTCGGTGCCAAACACCCGAAAAAACCGAGCATCCGGATATCCGAACAGCCAGATCGCGCTTCATCCGGATATCCGAATGGCGCTCTTCGCACTTTAAAAATAGGCTGCCCGATGGTCCTAAATTCGCCGGCAACAATGCCGTAAGAGCGAGCCAGGACCCTTCGCCCCCACCGCTCCAAAGGCTATCCGCCAGATGAGCCAAACATAAAAGATCCAACTATGCTGTCCTCCCTCCGCGCGCGCATCGTGGCCCTATCCGTGGCCATCGTCGTGGTGGCGCTCATCGCCAATGCCGTTATCAATCACGTGGTGGCCAGTTCGTACAACGACGACGCCATCGACAGCAACCTGGCCGCCGTGCAGAACGGCCACGTCGGCGCCATCGCCGACTGGGTGGCGAGCCACACGCAGATGATCGACTCGCTGCAGGACGCGGCAACGCAGCCCGACACCAACGCCGCCATCGCCGCGCTCAAGCAGGTAGGCAGCGCCGGCGGCTTCGTCATGACCTACATCGGTTTTCCCGACAAGTCCCACCGGTTTTCTGATACCGAAGGCCTGCGGCCCAATTACGATCCCACGTCCCGCCCCTGGTACAAGCAGGCCGTAGCCGCGGGCAAGCCGGTGGTCACGCCGCCCTACGTGGCCGCCAGCAGCGGCAAGCTGGTCGTGACCTTCGCCGTGCCCATCCTGCGCGACGGCGCGCTCAAGGGCGTGGTGGCCGGCGACGTGTCCATGGACAGCGTCATCGCCACCATCAAGGCCATCCACCCCACGCCTGCCAGCTTCGGCGTGCTGGTAACAAAGGACGGCAAGATCGTGGCCCACCAGGACGATAAGCTCACGCTCAAGCCCCTGACGGATCTGATGCCCGCGCTTGCCATCGACAAGCTCGCAGCGCTCGAAGGCGCCAAGGCCCCGTTGCAGGTCGATGTGGACAATGCGCCCAAGCTGCTGCGGGCGCGCGGCGTGCCCGGCACGGACTGGATTGCCGTGATCGCGCTGGACCAGGGCGAGGCGACCGCAGGCATGCGCTCCATGCTGATGGCATCGGTGTTCGTGCTGATCGTGATCGCTTGCGTGGCGGCCGCCATCGTCGCCGGGGTGACAGCGGTTTCATTCCGAAGGCTGTCGGTGATTCGCGACGCCATGCGGGATATCGGTAGCGGGGATGGCGACCTGACGCGCCGCCTGCCAGCCAATGGCTCCGATGAGGTGGCGCAGATTGCGCAGGCGTTCAACGCCTTCGCCGAGAAGCTGGTCAGCGTGATGCGCCAGATTCGGGATGCCAGTGCATCTGTACATGCGGCCGCTGACGAGATCGCGGCCGGAAACATCGACCTTTCGCGGCGAACTGAATCGGCTGCGGCGAGCCTGGAAGAGACGGCGGCGTCGATGGAACAGATCACCGCGACCGTGAGCCAGTCCGCCATGTCGGCCAAGCAGGCCGATGCGTCTGCGATCGCAGCCTCCCAGGTCGCTGGCAATGGTGGCGCCGCCATTGGCGAGGCCATTCAGACCATGAGCGAGATCGAGCGGGCTTCGGTCAAGGTGTCCGACATCATCGGCGTGATCGAAGGCATTGCATTCCAGACCAACATCCTTGCGCTGAATGCTGCGGTGGAAGCGGCGCGTGCCGGCGAGCAGGGCCGTGGATTTGCCGTGGTTGCCGGTGAGGTGCGCGGGCTGGCGCAGCGCAGTTCGCAGGCTGCGAAGGAGATCAAGACGCTGATCGAGACCACCGTCGACAGCGTGGTGTCCGGCTCCGGGCAGGTACGCCGCGCCGGAGACACGATGAATGCGATCGTCGGGAACGTGGACAAGGTGACCAGCATCATTTCCGAGATCACCAATGCGGCGCAGGAGCAGACCCGGGGCATCCAGGAGGTGAACCGGGCGGTCAGCCAGCTGGATCAGATGGTGCAGCAGAACGCGGCTCTGGTGGAGGAATCCACCGCGGCGGCCGAGGCGTTGCAGGGGCAGGCGGGCGCGTTGGCGGGGGTCGTGGGGCAGTTCAGGCTGGGGTGAGGTACTGGGAGCCCATGGCGGGCTCCCGCATCTCGGTGTTCTCCCCTCTGCCTGAATGGCACTATCACACACGCAGCATGAATTCCGCAAAGGCCTCCGAGTCAAGCGGGCGGCTGACTAGATAGCCCTGAATGGCGTCGCATCCGGCATCCTTCAACTCCGCTGCCTGGCCTTGGCACTCGACGCCTTCCGCGATTGTTCTCATTCCCAGCGAACGAGCGAGACCGACAATGCTGCGGATGATCGCAGACGCCTTCTCCGAATCGGCCAGCGCTCGAACAAACGACTTGTCGATCTTCAGGGTGTCGATGGGCAGTCGGACCAGATAGCCGAGACTGGAGTATCCAGAGCCGAAGTCGTCCAGCGATGTGGATATGCCGGCTAGCTTCAGCGCCGCGAGCACGGACGTTGCCTTCTCGATATCGCTCACCAGGCTGTCCTCCGTGACTTCAATGTCGAGCATTGCGGGGGACACGTCGTATGCCCTCGCGATACGGAGAATCATATCGGTAAGTCCCACACAGAGAAGTTGCCGAGCCGACAGATTGAGGCTGATCCGCGGTATGGATACACCCAACTGTCGCCATGCACCGATATGCTGGCAAACTGCATTGAGTAGCCATTCGACGAGGGCGCCTTCATATGGGGACTCAAGTAACACATCCAGGAATGCGTGCGGCATCAGCAATCCTCGTTCAGGATGACGCCAGCGAAGCAGCGCCTCAGCACCGATTGGTAAAGCATCCGCGAGTGCTATCTGAGGCTGGAAATGAAGCTCGAACTGGTTCGCGGCAAACGCCTCACGAAGATCCATGCGCAAGGCAAGGCGGTCACGCATGCCCCGATCGAGTGCGCCATCGTACGCGCGCACCTGAAATCGGCCAGATGACTTCGCTGCGTACATGGCCGTGTCGGCACGACTCAGCAATGCCTCGGCCGATTCCGGTGCTTCTCTCAGTAGCGCGATGCCAATGCTAGCCGACAGGCAGACGGATCTTCCGCATGCCCCGAATGGCATCGCGAGCTCACGGAGCACCGCATGCGCGAACGCTTCTGCCGCGTTCTCGGTCGTATTGCGTAACAGCAGGACAAACTCGTCGCCCCCTACGCGCGCGGCGAAACATTCAGGTTCGAGAATTGCGACTAGCCTTTTCGCAAAGCCGCGCAGCAGATCATCGCCGACAGCATGACCGAACGCATCGTTGACTTCCTTGAATTGGTCCAGGTCAATAAACAGCACAGCCAGGGAAGCACCCTGCGTAAAGCCTGGTGAAGCGGCCTCGGCGACCGCGCCTGATAGCGTTTCCATGCACTTGCGCCGGTTGGGCAAACCAGTCAGATAGTCGTGACTAGCTTCAAACTCCAACAGCGCCGCGTGCTCGTGTTCGCGCGTGACGTCGCGGAAGAGTACCGTAATGCCATCGTCGTGGGCAAATGAGCGAGCCTCAAACCAGGTGCCGAGCGGTGCGTAATAGTCAGTATGCCGACCGGGGAGTCCAGTTGCCGCCGTCTGCTGATAGACGCGGTAGTAGCCGGAGTCCACCAAGTCCGGGTAACACTGCCAGATGTCGCGCCCCAGCAGGTTTTGCCGCTCCTGCTGCAAGTATCGTTCGGCTGTATGGTTGAGATAGGTGAAGCGCCACGATCTGTCTATCGACATGAATCCGTCGCTCAGGCTATCAAGCAGGTCACCAAGGTGAGGCGGTGCGGGCTGTCGGGCGCCGGCATCTTTCGGGCGGGGAGGACAAAAGTCAGGCTGTCGTTCCATTTTGTTTGGGGCCATCTGTTCGCGTCGGACCCAAAGGCATCGCACGTGCGCAAACCGCGGGGTCATTGCATTCTAGCCGCGTTTGCCACCGCTACGAACATCGGGATGCGCTCGCGCCCCCCCGCCTTTCATGGGGAAGATGCAGCCCCCGCATGCTGGATCTCTACGCTCCATTGTCGCCAAGGCGCCCTGCCGTCTCCGGAACGATGAACGCACCCACCAGGTAGATGATGGTGACAACCGCCAGGAAGATGCCCAGCACCATGGGCAGTTCGGCCGGGGTGCTGGCGCACAGCGAAGCAAACGTCGGCATCATGCCACCGACGGCAAATCCGATATTCCATGACAGGCCGGTCCCCGTGGCACGGATGCTGGTGGGGAACCGTTCGTTCAGGAAAATGAGGATCGGGGCGAAGCCGCTGCAGCCCAGCATGGACAGCACCACGGCATACAGGCCGAGCGTGGTGGTGTCCGGCGCCGCCGGCATCCACTGGTAGAGCAACGGCAGCACCACCACGTTCAGCGTGCCGATCAACAGGAAGGCTCGCTTGCGGCCGATCATCGTACTGAGGTGGCCGGCAAGAATCGATGCCACGATCACACCCAAACTGCTGGCCATCAGGATGGCGGCAGACTCGCCAGCCGATGCCTTCACCACCACCTTGAGGAAGGTCGGCAGATAGCCGGAGGTCAGGTAGTAGGCGCTGCCACCGCCCACGGTGAGCAGGATGTTGACGAAGAGGACGCCACGGTACTGGCGGGAGAAGATCACGCGCAGCGGGTTCTCAACCGGCGCGGCATGCCCCTTGGCCGCCTGCAACTGCTTCCACAGCGGAGACTCCTCCAGCGAGTTGAAGATGAACAGGCCGAGCACCGAGCTGATGATGCCGGAGAAGAACATGCAGCGCCAACCCCAGGCATCGAACGCTTCCCCCGGAAACAGCGCGGTCATCGCCATGTAAGTAATAGAAGCCAGCAGTGCCCCGATACCCGCGCCACCGCCACCGACCAGCCCGGAGACGGCGCCGCGCCAGGATGGGGGCACCGATTCGGTACCGATGGTGTGGGTGGATGCCACCACGCCACCAACGAAGATACCCTGCACCAGCCGCAGCAGGATAAACAAGGCTGGCGCAAGCAGCCCCACCTGACCCACCGTAGGCAGCAGGCCGAACGCCGCCGTGGACAAGCCAACGCCAGTGACGGCAACGACCATCGCCCCCTTGCGGCCGTGGCGGTCGGCATAAGAGCCGAAGATCGCCGAGCCGAGTGGCCGCATCAGCAGCGTCACGGCAAACGACGCATACACCGCCGCCAGCGACAGCATCGCGTGCTCCGACGGGAAAAACAGCCTGCCGATCACGGGCGCCACGAACAGCAGGATGAACAGGTCGAACAGGTCCAGCGCCCATCCCATGCAGGACGCCGCCACGGCACCAAACACCTGGCGATTGTTCGCCGCTGGCAGCGCCTCGCTGATCGTCGCTGCACTCTTCTTTGCTACGGCTTCCATTGTTGTCTCCTTTGATTTGGATCTCTGCTTGGATCATTACGGCAGCTATGACGCGCGGGCGGTGCCTTGCCGGCGCGCCCGCGATTTCCATCAGCTGCCGCGGAACGCCGGCTTGCGCTTGCCGTGGAACGCTTGCACGCCTTCGCGGAAATCGTCCGAGCTGCGCAGGCGGCTATAGCAATGCCCTTCCAGCTCGATGGCGATCGACAGCGGCGCGTCCTCGGTGTCGTTGAGCAGCTTCTTGGCGGTGCGCTGCGCCAGCGGCGAGAAGCCGCGCAGCTCGTCGACCAGCGCATCGGTGGCGGCTTCCAGCTCGGCGTCTGCCACGCATTCCACGGCGATGCCCCACTCATAAGCCTGCTTGCCCGAGATGCGGCGCGAGCGCATCACGATGTCCTTGGTGCGGCCGATGCCCACCATCTTCTGCAGGCGCGCCGAGCCGCCCGAGCCGGGGATCTGGCCGAGCTTCTGTTCCGGCAGCGCGTACTGCGTGGTCTCGGTGGCGATGCGGAAGTCGCACGCCAGCGACAGCTCGAAGCCCACGCCAAAGCAGTAGCCGCGGTTGGCGGCAATCACCGGCTTGCTGCAGCGCGCCGGTGCCGCCACGTTCCAGGCCAGTTGCGAGACATGCTCGGGCGATGCCTCCAGGAATCCCTTGATATCGCCGCCGCTGGAAAAATGCTCGCCTTGCGAACGCAGCACGATCACGCGCACGCGATCGTCGGCATCCAGCGCTTCAATGACGGCACGCAACTGGTCGCGCGCTGCCATGGCGATCACGTTGTAGGGTGGACGGTGCAGGATGATGTCCGCACGCTCGCGCCCGGCATCGATCTCCACGGAGAAGCCGTCGAGTTGCTGGAGCCGCTGTTGGTCGGGATGGATCATCTCGATTGCCTGGGTCATGTCTTACTCCTTGATGGTATCGACAGGCGCGGCGTCCGCAGCCTGGTTGGGGTTGGGGTTGGGGTTGGGGTTGGTATTAGGGTCGGGGCTCATGGAATGCGGGGCCAGCGCGTATTCGCCGGCGGACAACTTGCGCCGCAGGATCTTGCCAACCGGCGACTTCGGAATCTCCTCCACGAAAACGTAGTCGCGCGGGCGCTTGAAATTGACCAGGTCGGAGCCGCGGCAGTAGGTATCCAGGGCTTGCGCGTCGATGTTGCCGCGCGGCTTGACGAAAGCCACCACCTTCTGGCCCCAGCGCGGATCCGGCACGCCGGCCACCGCCACCTCATCGACCGCCGGATGCAGCGACAGCACCGATTCGATATCGACCGGGGAGATGTTCTCGCCGCCGCTGATGATCATGTCGTCCACCCGGCCGCTGACGAAGAGATCGCCCTCGGCATCGAAGTAGCCGGTGTCGCCGGTGAAGTACCAGCCATCGCGCAGCGATTTGGCGTTGGCGTCGTCGCGGTTCCAGTAGCCCTCGAAGGCCTCGTCGCCGCGCAGGTCGGCGATGATCTGGCCTTCCTCGCCGGTAGCCGCCAGATCGTCGGGTGAGCGGGCATCCAGGCGCACCACGCGCAGGCGCGTATTGATGCCGGCGCGCCCGGCGCTGCCGGGCTTGCGGGTGGCACGCTGGTCCACGCTGAAGGTGTACACCTCCGACGAGCCGTAGTGGTTCACGAACAGCTCCGGCTCGAAGGCCTGCGCGAGGCGGCGCAGCAGGCCGTCGCTCATTGAGGCACCGGCAAAGCCGAGCTTGGTCACGGTGCGGATCGCCGGGGGATCGAATCCCGGATCGGCCAGCAGGTCGTGGTACAGCGTCGGCACCAGGTACAGGCAGGTGATCCGGTGAGTGGCGATCTCCTTGAGCGCCTGCCCGGCGTTCCAGCGCCGCACGCAGACGAACAGGCCATCCACCAGCGCCATTGCCAGCAGCGAGCGCACGCCCATGGTGTGGTAGAGCGGCATCACGCCAAGGGTGCGCTCACCATGGCGATACAGGTTCTGCGCCACGTGCGCCAGCGCCGCGGCGCGCTCCTGCTGGTGGCGGCGCGGCACGCCCTTGGGCTTGCCGGTGGTGCCCGAGGTGTAGAGCATCAGCGAGACATCACCCGCTTCGGCCACCGGGCCGCCATGCAGCGCAACGCTGTCCAGCAGCGAAGCGAAGGACATCGAGCCGCCAGCCGCGCAGTCCAGCGCAATGCAGGGCACGGCCTGGGCCGCGAGGCTGCCCAGCACCGCATCGGCGCTGACCGGCTCGAACACCAGCGCCCTGACGCCGGCATCCTGCACGCAGTAATCGAGCTCCTCCGGCTTGGCGCGCCAGTTCAGCGGCACCATCACGATGCCGGCGAACTGGCAGGCCCAGTGCAGCGTGGCCATTTCCCAGCGGTTTTGCAGCACGGCCAGCAGGCGATCGCCCGGCGCCAGGCCGATCTCGCGCAGGCCACACGCCACGCACCGGATGCGCTCGTACCATTGCGCATAGGTAAGCATCAGGTCGCCGTCGACAATGGCGGGCGCGTGCGGGCTGCGCTCCACGCTTTGCAAGAAGGTGCGGCCAAGATCAAGCATCGCAGGCCTCCTGGGTATCTACGCCGGCAGCAGCATGACGAGCCCGTGCACGGATCGCGGCTACGTCGAGCACGGCGGCCACGATGGGGGTGTAGCCCGTACAGCGGCACAGGTGGCCGGACAGCATGTCGCGCACCTGCGCTTCGCTGGGTTCCGGCACGCGCTCCAGGTAGTCCGCGCACGACATCAGGATGCCGGCCGTGCAGAATCCGCACTGCAGTGCGTGGTGGCGGCGGAAGGCTTCTTGCAGGTCGCCCAGTCCCTCGGCCGGCGCCAGGCCTTCGACGGTATCGATGGCGCGGTCCTCGGCCTGCACGGCCAGCATCAGGCACGAGCGCGCGGCTACGCCGTCGACCCGCACCGTGCATGCGCCGCAGACGCCATGCTCGCAACCCACATGGGTGCCAGTGGCGCCGAGCTCGTGGCGCAGGAAGTCCGACAGCAGCTCGCGCGGCTCGCAGTAGCCGCTGCGTTCGCGGCTGTTCAGGGTCAGGGTGATGCGGCGTTGCTCCTGGCGCTGCATCACCTGGGCGGGCTTGCCGGATTCGGCGCCCTTGGTGGTCTTGCTCATTTTGCCTCCTCGATCACACGCATGCCCAGTTGCCGCACCAGGTGCCGGCGGTACTGCGCGCTGATATGGGCGTCGTCCTGCGCGCCCAGTTTCCAACTGAAATCGTTGATGGCCTCCTCCAGGTCCTTGCCCTGCAGGCGCGGCCAGGTTTCCAGCACCGGCCGGTCCGCCACGCCGCCAACCGCCAGCGCGATGGCGTCATCGGTCACGGTGGCCGCGCAGGCCACCAGCGCAAAATCGCCATGGCGTGCGGAGAACTCGGCAAAGCCGTAGCGCGCGCCGGGGCGCCGCAGCGGAAAGCGCACCGCCTCCACCAGCTCGTCGGGCTCGCGCGCCGTCATCAACATGCCCTGGAAGAAGCTGGCCGCCGGCAGCACGCGGCGGCGGCGGGCTGAACGCAGCATCACCTCGCCGCCCAGCGCGGTCAGCACCAGGGGCAATTCCGCGCTCGGGTCGGCATGGGCGACCGAGCCGCACACGGTGCCGCGATTGCGGATCTGGAAATGCGAGATATGCGGAAAGGCCATGGCCAGCAGCGGCACCTCGTCGGCCAGCGAGCGGCGCCATTCGACGCTGCCCTGCGTGGCCGCGGCACCCACCACCAGGTGAGCGTCTTCCACCCGCACCGTGTTCAGCTCGGCGGTGCGCGAGATATCGATCAGCAATTGCGGCTGCGCCAGGCGCATATTGAGCACCGCCATCAGCGACTGGCCACCGGCCAGCACGCGCGCGCCCTCGCCGCCACGAGCCAGCGCATCGAGCGCGTGCTGCGTGGTTTCGGCGCGCAGGTAATCGAAAGCGGATGGTTTCATCGGCGTACTCCCAAGCGGGCCAGCAGGCGGGCAAGCCAGCCTTGCGGCCGTACCGGCTTGCCGGCGGCCTGGCGGCCGAGCGATTCAAACAACTGGCGCAGCACCACCTTGGCGGCGCCCTCCAGCATGCGGCCGCCCACGGCAGCGACCTTGCCGGATACCTCGGCCTCGTAGTCGTAACTCAGGCGCGTGCCGCTGCCATGCGGGACCAACTCCACCAGGCCGGCGCCGCGCGCACTGCCCAGCGAGGACATGCCTGCGCCTGCCAGCCGCAGCCGGCGCGGGGGATCGAGGTCCGACAGTGCGATCTCCGCCTCGAAGCGGGCCTTGATCATGCCAACCCCCACCGTCACGTCGGCGCGGTAGTGGTTCTCGGCGGTGCGCTCCAGCGCGTGGCAGCCGGGCACCACCTTGGCCAGCGCCTGCGGGTCCACCAGCACGGCGAAGATGGCTTCGGGCGTGGCATCCAGATCCACCGAGCCGCGCGCGGTGAGCGCCTTGCCGCTGCCCTTGCGGGCCGCTGGCGCGGCGGCCTCGCGCATCGCTTCGAGCAGCTCGGGGCGCGACGGTGGCGGATCGTCGAAGCCCACCATGGCCATCACCTTGGCCGGGGTCAGCGGCAGGCGGATGTCCTGCTCGCCTAGCGCGTCGGCCACCGCGTTGGCGATGCAGGGCGGCGTGCTCATGTTGTTGCCCTCGCCCAGGCCCTTGGCGCCGAGCGGCGTGAAGGGGCTGGGCGTCTCCAGGTGCACGATCACCGGGTCCGGCACCTCGCAGGTGGTCGGCATCAGGTAGTCGGCCAGCGTGCCGGACTGGAAGCTGCCGTCGGCGCCATAGCGGAACTCTTCCATCAGCGCCGCGCCCAGCCCTTGGGCGAAGGCACCACGGATCTGGCCATCGGCCAGCGCCGGGTTGAGCAGCGTGCCGGCGTCGTGCGCGGTCACGTAGCGGTCGATGCGCACGCGCCCCGTGGCGCGGTCGATCTCTACGCCGCACATATCGAAGGCGAAGCCGTAGGCGGCCGAGGTGTTGATGCGGTCGTTCTCATCCGGCGCTTCCAGGTTGGGCGGCGACCAGAACACCGTCTCGCGCAGGCCCGGCTCTTCTCCCGCCGGCAGCTGCTGCGGTGACCAGTGCGGCGCATTGCTGGCCACGCGCGTGAAGGGCAGGCCGGATTCGGGCGCGCCTTTACGGGCAATGCGGCCGTCGTCGAACACCACCTCGGCGGGCGTGCAGCCGAACTGCGGCGCCACGATGCGCGCCAACTTGTCGCGCACCCGCTCGGCGGCCAGGTGCACGGTGCCGGCCACGGCGCCGGCGAAACGGCTGGAGTAGTTGCCGGCGGCGACCGACCATGCATCCTTGTGCGTATCGAACTCGACGTTCACGACCACGTCGGCCGGATTCACGCCGAGCACATCGGCCACCACCTGCGCGCACACTGTCATATGGCCCTGCCCGGCCGGCGTCGAGGCAATGGTGACCACCACGCCGCCGAGCAGGTCGACGCTGACCGTGGCGCTGGCGATGGCGCCGTTCTTCGGCCCCGCTTTCTTGCGCGCCTCGGCGGGCATGGCGGTGGTGATATAGCCCATGTTCGACACCGACGGCTCGACGATGGCGGCAAAGCCGATGCCATAGAGCCGGCCCTCGGCGCGTGCGGCATCGCGGCGGCACTTCAGCTCGTAGTAGCCGCCCTCTTCCAGCGCGCGCGCCAGCGCCAGCTGGTAGTTGCCGGAGTCCAGCAACGCGCCCGCCGCGGCGCGATAGGGAAAGGCATCGGCGGCGACAAAGTTGCGCCGATACACATCGAGTGGATCGAGCCCGAGTTGTGTCGCGATGCGATGCACCAGCCGCTCCAGCGCAAAATACACCTGCGGGCCGCCAAAGCCCCGCACCAGGCCGGTGGGCGTCTTGTTGGTCATCACCACGCGGTTGCGCACCAGCAGGTTGGGGATGTCGTAGGCGCCAGTCAGGCAGCCGTGCATGCGGTAGAAGGTAGCGGGCTCCGGCGCGCGCAGATAGCCGCCGCAGTCTTCGATCTGGTCATAGGCCAGCGCTTTGATGCGGCCGTCTGACTCCACCGCGGCTTCCAGCGTGGACAGCCGCGCGGTGGCGGAGGTGGCCGCGCTGAGATGTTCGAGGCGGTCCTCCACCCACTTCACCGGCGCGCCGGCCTTGCGGGACGCCAGGCACATCAGCACCGCGTAAGGAAACACCGCCTGCTTGACGCCAAAGCTGCCGCCGGAATCGCGCGGGGCCTTGTGGCGCAGCCGGTTGGCCGGCACCTTGAGCGCCATCGCCATCACCGCATGCAGCGAGAACGGCCCCATGAAATTGGAGGTGACGTCGTAGCCTTCGTCACCGGGCAGGAACTCGGCAATCACCACGCCGCATTCAATCGGCGTGCAGGTGTTGCGCGGATAGTGCGCGGTCAGCGTGACCCGGTGCGGCGCAGCGGCAAAGGCGGCTTCAGGCTCGCCGTAGCGGAAGTGACGGTCGCTCACCACATTGGCGCCTACGCCGGGATGCAGGATGGGCGCATCGTCGGCCAGCGCGGCCTCGATCGATACCACCGGCGGCAACACGCGGTAATTCACCCGCACCAGGTCAAGCGCGTCTTCGGCCAGGGCACGGCTCTCGGCCATTACCACGGCCACCGGCTCGCCCACATAGCGCACGCGGTCCATGGCCAGCGCCCATTGCTCCATTGGCGACTTCACGGCGACCACGAAGGGACGCGACCAGGCCACCAGGTCGGCGCCGGTCAGCACGGCATGCACGCCCGGCGCGGCAAGCGCCGCGCTGGCATCGATGGTGCCGAGTTCGGCATGCGCATGCGGGGACCGCACGATCGCGGCGTGCAGGGTGCCCGGCTTCACGCCCAGGTCGTCGCCATAGCGGCCACGGCCGGTGAGGATCGCGGCGTCCTCGAGCCGCTCCATCGAGCGGCCGACGTGACGCTGGCGCGCGGCTGCGCCGGCCGCTGCGGATTCAAGGTGGATGGCCGCCGCTGCGGCGGGCAGGCTGCGCTTGTCGCTCATGACCGGCCCTCCCGCGAGGCGGGACTGGCACGGTCCATCTGGTTAGCGGGGATTGCGGGGATTGCGGGAATTGCGGGCCGGCACAGGGAGATGCAACGCGACACGGGGCGAACGCCCGCTACCGCTGTCTCCAGTGTCGTGCCGGTCATGCCGCCAGCATCGTTCTGTCTCATTCCTGACTCCGTTCTGCGCGTCGGCCCCGACAGGCGAATCCGCCGGGGACATGCAACGTTGAACAGGAGCTTAGTGAGATTATGGTATTAGTTCTAATATTGTTTTTTGATTATGCTTATCAGTTCCAATGATGCCACTCCAGGTGGACTTTAGCGGGCACATCTGGGCTGCTGACGCACCGATGATAAGGGTTTTCCCCAGATAGTGGCCAGTCGTTCCGGCAACGTGACAACATAAAATCTGATACGATCACTTCAAGCTAACAGATTTTTTGATACCTAATCGATCACTTGGCATGGACATCAAACAGATCCAGTACTTCATTGCGCTGTTCGAAGATGGCTCCGTCACGCGCGCGGCCAAGCGGCTGAATATCGTGCAACCGGCGCTCAGCATGCAGATCGCCAAGCTGGAAGAGGAGTTCGGACAGAAGCTGTTCGATCGCATCCCGCACGGGATGGTGCCGACAGCGGCCGGCCGCATGATGTACCGGCTGTGCCTGCCGATCACGCGGGACCTCGCCAACGCCCGGCAGCAACTGATGCAACGCGAGGAGCAGGTGGCCGGCAACATCTCCATCGGCATGGTGGCGTCGGAAACGGAAAGCGTGCTGGTGGGGTCGCTGGTGCGCTTCAACGCGCGCTACCCGAATGTGGAGGTATCGGTGGCGGACGGATTCAGCGCCACGCTGATCGACCTGGTCTCCGCCGGCCAGCTCGACGCGGCCGTGGTGCATAAGCCCCGTGGCAAGCTCTCACTCCATGTGCAATCCCTTCATGACGAGGAAATGGTGCTGGTCACCAGCGCCGAGCATGGCCCGGAACTGCCGGCAGCGGTGGAACTCACCAAGCTGCCGGGGCTGGAGCTGGTGCTGCCCACCAAGCGCCACGGCTTGCGCGGCGTGCTGGATGCGGCCACGCAACTGGAAGACGTGACCCTGCAGCCGAAGTTCGAGATCGACATCCTCGGCACCATCGTCCAGTTCGTCGAGGCCACCCGCTTTGGCACGGTGCTGCCGCGCATCGTGGTGCAACGCGCGGTGGACGAGGGCCGGCTGCGCGTGTACCCCATCCTGGCGCCGCGCATCGTGCGCCACCTGGTGTGCGTGAGCCATCCGCAGCGCCCGCTCAGCACGGCAGCCGATGCGCTGATCGCGATCGTGGCCGAGGAGATCCGCAGGGTGTCAGGCACCGCCGGCTGATCCGGGTGCCCGGCATCAGGAAGGGCACGATACGGCAGGCTACTTTCCGGATCGTGCCGGCTTCGAGGTCATGCGCCGGGAAGGCGTCAACAGCAACACGCAAAACAAGTCGGGCACCCTGCCTACTCCAGCGTCACACCCGCGGCGTTGCCCACGCGCGCCCACTTGGCGATGTCGGCCTTCTGGAAGGCCGACAACTGCTGCGGGGTGCCACCGACCACCTTGACGCCCAGCTTGTCCAGGTGTGCCACCACTTCCGGATCCTTCAGGATACGGTTGATCTCGGTGTTCAGGCGTTGCACGATGGTCGCCGGCGTGCCGGCCGGAGCAAACACAGCCTGCCACTGCTCGGCCTCGAAATCGGGCACGCCCGCCTCGGCCATGGTCGGCACCGCCGGCAAGCTGGCCACGCGCGCCTTGGTAGCCACGCCGAGCGCGCGCAGCTTGCCACCCTGCACATGCGGCAAGATGGGCGCGGTGGGCGCAAACATAAAGTCCACGTGGCCGGCCATCACATCCTGGATGGCGGGGACGTCTCCCTTGTAGGGCACGTGGGTCATGTCAACCTTGCGCTCCTCTTTGAGCAGTTCGCCGGACATCTGCAGGATGGTGCCGCTGCCGCCCGAGGCAAAGGTGACGGCGCCGGGCTTTGCTTTGGCGGCAGCCAGCAGCGCCTGCACGTTGCGGTACGGGCTGTTGGGGCCGACGATCAGCACGCTGGGGATAGTGCCGATCATCACCACGGGCTCGAAGGACTTGATGGCGTCATAGGGCAACTTCGGATTGAGCGCCGGGTTGATCGCGTGCGACGCGGTGGACGCGCCCAGCAACGTGTAACCGTCGGCCGGCGCGCGTGCCACGAAGGCTGAGCCGATGGCGCCAGTGGCGCCGGGTCGGTTCTCCACCACCACGGTGGTGTGCAGCGCCTGGCCAAGCTTCTGCGCGATCAGGCGCGCCAGGATGTCGGTGGTGCCACCGGCCGGATAAGGCACGACATAAGTGATCACCCGACTGGGCCAGTCAGACTGCGCCGAGACACTCGCCGTGACGCACGCCAGCAGGGGAATGCAGAGCGTGATAAACAATTGCCTGATTTTCATTGGAACGGTCTCCTTGGATTGCTGTTATCTGACATCGGCATCAGGGGCCAAAGCCGTAGAGTCTTCGGGGGTTATCGGCAAGAACTTGCTTGGCCAGTGCATCGTCGCCACACCATTGCCGGAAGAGCGACATCAGC
Organism: Cupriavidus sp. GW822-FHT02D05; assembly: GCF_058802485.1. Taxonomy (NCBI): domain Bacteria; kingdom Pseudomonadati; phylum Pseudomonadota; class Betaproteobacteria; order Burkholderiales; family Burkholderiaceae; genus Cupriavidus; species Cupriavidus sp. GW822-FHT02D05. The sequence continues at coordinate 73,726 of NZ_JBXAOE010000024.1, forward strand.
TCGCCGTCATCTGCTGGCGAGCGGCCCTTGGCAATGATTGTTGGGTGTGGCCAGTCCGATCCCCAGACCATCTGGCCGGGTGCGCATTCGAGATAGCGACGCGCAAGCGAAGCGACGTCGCCGTATAGTGGTGGTCCTTCCCTGGACTCAATGTAAGGACCAGACAGCTTCACCCAAGCCCTGCCCTCACCCAACAGGCTTGCAATGACCTCGAACGCAGGTTCGAACTCGGCCCCTCCGAATGGCAAGTGCCCGTAGTGGTCAAATACGATGCGAGCGGGCAAGGTCTTCAACAGTGGTTGCATGTGCGGCAACCACGCGGCAGGCGCATTGAGTTGAATGTGCCAGCCCAGAGGCGCGACACGCGCAGCAAGCGGTGCAAGCATCTCCATGTCTACTGGACCGGGCATCGTGAGGTTGAACCTGATGCCTCGAATGCCGGATGCATGCAGGCTTTCGAGCTCACTCTCGGTAATGGAGGTGTCCACCACCGCGACGCCACGGGCCTCCACGCCCAACTCTCGCAGGGCAGCCAATGTGGGCCTGTTGTCCGTGCCATAGGTGGACGGCGTGACCACTACGGCTCGGGTGGTTCCCATCGCCCCCTGCACCGCCCGGTAGTCCGGGACGAGCGCATCTGGTGGTCGCAGCGTTGCAGTCCCTGCAGCCGGATAGCGGCTATCGTAGACGTGCATATGGCAATCGCAAGCGTTCGCAATGAAGGGATGGCCAAGGGCTCTCATCTAATGTTCTCCGAACCAAGCTCGCGTGAAACACCGCGGTGCCTGGACGATTTTTCCGATCGCGATGCCCAGCATCTTGCCAGCACGGCTCATCCAGCGTTGTGTCGCGTCGGCTCTCCGTCCCGCCGCCACAGCGGCATGCCCGCCACATCCATCTCTATGCGCAGGATGTCTCCCGCCGTGGAGTCTGTCGCAAATAACGTCTTGCCGGCGGGGCCGCCAAAGGCGAGATTGGTCAGCGAATGCCCGGCGGGGCCGCGCAGCACCTGCACCGGCTCAGCGCGATGGCTGAGCACCCACACGTAGGCCAGTCCGGGGTTCGCCACCAGCAGCCGGCCCGATACATCCATGGCCAACCCGTCAGGGCCACTCGGTCCATAGGAGGTGAAGAACTGCCCGGCCTTGGACACGCCGCCATCGGCGAGGATGGGCATGCGCCAGACGCAATTTCCCCGCGTCACCGCGACGAACAGGAATTTCTCATCGGGTGACAGCACGATACCGTTCGGGCTGGGCACATTGGAGAGCAGCAGTTCCAGCCGCCCGTCCACGCTCAGCCGGTAGACGCGTCCGGTCGGGTCGTGCAGTCCGGTCTGCCCCTGGTCGGTGAAATAGATGTTGCCCTGCGAATCCAGCGTAAGGTCGTTGACTCCCTTGAAGCTCTCCGTGTTGCGGCGGTCCAGGTACGGCTTTGCACTGCCGACGCGTACATCGACAAGCATCAGGCCACGGCGGTAGTCCGTTACCAGCAGTTCGTTCGCGTTGAGGAACTTCATGCCGTTGGGCTCGCCGTCCCACTGCGCCACCACGTTCCACTCGCCTGCCGGGTCGATGCGCAAGACGCGCCCGTTGGGTATATCGCCGACATAGAGGTTGCCCTCCCGGTCGAATACAGGCCCCTCCAGAAAGCAGTCGATTTCGCGTCCGCCCTGGTTGGCATCCGCCCAGGCCGTTCGCCTGCGTTGGCGATAACGCGCCGGCATGCTGGTAAACACGTCGAACTCTCGGACTTCCGGGGTATTCAGCAGGAACATGGCAATTTGGCTGTGCGCAGTGAATGGATAAGGATTGTCAGTATTTGCCGCTGGCTAGCGGTGCAGCCGCCCGCACTGCGTCAATCAGCCGTGAAACCCAACGCCTGGGCGATCTGGCTATATCCTGCCACCTCGCGGTCGATCCGCGCGGCAAACCCCTCGCCACACAGAGCCGCGGGCTCTAGCCCCAGCGAGCGCAGCCGTTGCGTCGTGCCTGACGCAGCCAGGTAGGCTTGCACCTCGCGCTGGACCAGGCGCACATGCGCTGGCACGACTTGCATGTCGGACTTGTGTTGCCGGTACTTGCCGGTGCTCATTGCGGTGCTCATTGCTTTTCAAACGCCGTGTTGGCAGCGATCTTGCCCCAGAACGCCGTGCGTTCTGAAAGCTGCCGGGCGAACGCCGCGGCATCCCAATAGCCCGGGTCCGCGCCAATGCCTTCGGCAAAGGTCTTCATGTCCTGCGACGCCATGGCAGTGGCCACTTCCTTTTGCAGGCGATCCGTCACCGCCGCCGGCGTGCCGCGGGGCGCCCAGAGGCCGGTGAAGTTGACCACGCCATAGCCCTTGACGCCCGCCTCGGCAAATGTAGGCACGTTGGGCAAGGCGGGCAGACGCTTGTCGCCGCTGACTGCCAGCAGCCGCAGGCTGCCGCCCTTGACCTGCCCGATGACCCCGGGCGTAGAAGCGATCTGGTAGTCAATGGTGCCGCCAAGCAGCGCCAGCGTGGCCTCGCCCGCACCCTTGAATGGAACGTGCATGAAGTGAGCGCCCGTCGCCATGCCCAGTGCCTCGCTGGCGAAGTGCGGCGTGGTGCCAGCGCCGCCGGAACCATAGCTAACCTTGCCGTCGCCCGCGCGAGCGGCCGCCACCAGATCGCCCATGGTCTTGAACTTGCTGTCCGCTTTGACCGCAACAGCCATTGGAGCAAACACGAAGGCCGCCACCGGTTGCAGGTCCGTCGCATAGTCGAACGGCAGCTTCTTGAAGATATGCGGCAGCAGCGAGAACGTGGTGTCGTTGGCAAGCAGCGTATAACCATCGGCCGGGGCGTGCACCACTTGCGAGATACCGATGGTACCGGTGGCGCCCGCCTTGTTCTCGACGAAGAAACTCCGGCCTGTCTGCTCCGTAAGCCGCTGCGCCATCTTGCGGGTGACAGCATCCACGGCGCCGCCCGGGGGATAGGGCACGATGATCCTCACTGGCTTGGCGGGCCATGTCTGTGCGTGCACGGACATGGCGATCCACGCAAGCGCGCCCAGTGCGCCGCGGCAAAGGGCCAAGACTAAGGGTGATCTGGTTGTCATTGTTTGTCTCCAACTATTTTCTTGGGGTAATCGCGCGTTCGTGTGCGTGTGCACGCCACGCGTCGCCCTACGATGGCTAGCACCCCTCTCCCCGGTGGGGAGAGGGGGCGAAAGACCTCAGGCACTTCAAACGATTTGGGCGCATCCGGTCAGCTTCGGGCTGCGCTGCAGGCAGTTTCGTTGCGCCTTAGCCGGCTTTGGCCAGCACCGGGGCCTCAGCACGCGCCAGCACACCCAGCGTGTTCCGCGCCGCCGCCACGCCCATGTTCACGTACGCGGTGCTGGTCACGCCGCCAATGTGCGGACTGAGAAGAAAGCCAGGCTGGCCGTGAAAGATATGCGGCACCGTCATCGGTTCGACCGCGAAGCTGTCCAGCCCCGCCATGGCAACCTGGCCCGAGCGCACGGCTGCCAGCAATGCTGGTTCATCGACCAAGCCGCCCCGCGCCGTATTGACCAGGATTACGCCCTTCCTGCAGCGCGCCAGCGTTTGCGCGTTGATCAGTTGCCGGTTCTCGGCGGTCAGCGGGCAGTGCAGTGAAATCACGTCCGACGCTTTCCAGATCGTTTCCAGGTTCACGGGCTCGATATAGTCCGGCAGTTCCTTGGCAAACGGATCGAAGCCGATCACGCGCATGCCCATGGCATCGCACATCCTGGCAAAGCGCTGGCCGATGGCGCCCAGGCCAATCAGGCCGATAGTGGCACCTGCCAGCTCAACGCTCTTGTGCGTGGCCTTGTCCCAGTGCCCGGCATGCATACGCGCATTGAGCAGCACCACAGATTTGGCGCAGCCCAGCAGCAGTGCCAGGGCCTGCTCGGCCACCGCGGCGGCATTCGCACCGACGGCGGCTGTCACCTCGATGCCGCGTTGTGCCGCGGCGGCCTTGTCGATGGTGTCGGTGCCGCTCCCGTGCTTGGAGATGACCTTCAGCGCAGGCGCCGCGTCCATGATTTCCGGCGTCACCGCGCCGTAGCGCACGATGATGCCGACCGGGTTGTGGCGCTGAGCCAACGCCACAAGGTCGGCGGCCTGGGGCGTCTTGCCGGCGTAGACGATCTCAAAATCGCCGAGCAATGCCTCGGCTTGTGGCGCGAGGTCGGCTGCGGTGACGAGGATGGCTGGCTTGTTGCTCACAGCGTCTCCCCTTCTTTCAACACGCCTGCGGTGATGAGCGAGGCAACCAGCCACGGCGCGTTGGTCTTGCCTTCCTTGATCTGCGCGATGCGCCGGGCTTCCGCGGCTTCCTTGTGCTCGGCGAGCGGCAGCAGCGACGCGATCTTTTCACGCTCGACCACCACCAGGCCGTCGGCGTCGCCGCAGATGAAGTCGCCAGGGTTGACCGTGACGCCACCGACCGAGACCGGGTGGCCGATGCGCCCGCCCACTTCCTTGGTCGGGCCGTTGGGGTTGGTGCCCACCGAGAACACCGGGTAATCCATCTCGTCGATTTCCAGGCTGTCGCGCACCGCGCCGTCGATCACCACGCCGGCGATGCCGCGCTGGCGGCATGCATTCATCATGATGGTGCCCATCAGCGCGCTGCTCTGGTCACCCTTGCCGTCGATCACCAGCACGTCGCCGGGCTGGGCCAGCGCCATCGCGGCGTGGATCATCAGGTTGTCGCCGGGGCGTACTTCCACAGTAAAAGCGGTGCCCGCCAGCTTCATGTGCGGCCGCAGGGCGCGGATGCGGCCATGCAGCGCGCCACGGCGGCCTGCCACGTCGGCCAGGATGGCCGGTTGGAATTTAGCGGCCTGGGCGACGATGTCGGCGGGCACGCGGTCGAAGGATTTGATAATGTTGGGCAAGCTCATGGCATGACTCCTGGGACGTTGGGGACGAGAGATTCGTTGAGGCGGCGAGCGATGGCGGCGATGCGTGGGACAGCGAGGATCAATCCACCTGCGCGCCAGATGCCTTGACGGCGGTCGACCAGCGGATCGTGTCTTTCTTCATCAGCGCGCCGAACTGCTCGGGCGTACCGCCCAATACATCGGCCCCCTGGTCGTTCAGCTTCTTCTTCAGGTCAGGCACCTGCAATGCCTTGTTGAACTCGGTATTCAGGCGCACCACGATGTCCTTGGGCGTAGCGGCGGGCGCCACGAATCCAAACCAGGTCACGGCCTCGAAGCCGCTGTAGCCGGATTCGGCAATGGTGGGCACATTGGGCAAGTCGGGCATGCGCTTGGCCGACGTCACGGCCAGGGGGCGCATCTTGCCGTTGCGGATGTGGCCGATCAGCGTCGGCACCGACGACAGGTAGAGCTGAACCTGGCCGCCGATCAGGTCGTTGACGGCCTGGGCCGCCCCCTTGTATGGCACGTGGGTTAGCTTGATCCCCGCCGTTTTCTGGAACAACTCGCTGGTCAGGTGCGCCACCGTGCCGTTGCCGGGGGAAGCCACATTGATGCTGCCGGGCTTGGCCTTGCTGGCCGCCACCACATCCGCCAGCGTCTTGTAGGGCGACTCCATCGTGGTCACCAGCACCAGCGGTGCGCTGGCCACCAGGCTCACGGGAGTCAGGTCCTTCGCCACGTCGTAGGGCAGCTTGCGGTAGAGCGTGGGGTTGATCGCCAAGTTGCTGGTCTGGCCCAACACGATGGTGTAGCCATCGCCGCTGGCCTTGGCAGCGGCGTCCACGCCGAGGTTGCCGCCCGAGCCCGGCTTGTTGTCCACCACGAAGCGCCAGCCCATGGCCATCGCCACCTTGTTGGTCACCTCGCGGGCAATGATGTCCGTGCCGCCACCGGCCGGGAACGGCACGATCACGCGAATGGGCTTGGTGGGATAGGTATCGGCCAGGGCCGGGAAAGCGAGGGCGCAAAGGATGGCGGTCACCAGACCGCGGTACGGCAGCTTCATTGCATGTCTCCGAATCTCGTTATTTGTCGGAGTGGATTCTGGTCGCCTGTTGCAACAGGTACAATACCGTTTCGTCTAACGCAACCCATTCCATACCATGGACTCATCGACTCCCCTGGCCGCCGGCGACGTGGCTGAAGATGCTGGCGGCGGCGTGATCGCGGTACGCCGGGCGCTGCGCGTCCTGGAAGCCTTTGGCGTAAGTGACGCACAACTCACCCTGGCCGAACTCAGCCGCCGCACGGGTTTCCACAAGACGACGGTCCTGCGCCTGGCGCGTACGCTGGCGACGGACAACTACCTTGTGCAAAAGGAAGATGGCAGTTGGCGCCTGGGACGCGCCGCCGGCTGGCTGGGCGCGTGCTACCAGGCCACCTTCAACGTGTATGAAGTGGCGGAGCCGGTGCTGCGGGAGCTGACGATCAGGACGGGCGAAAGCGCCTCTTTCTATGTGCGCGAAGGCGAACAGCGCACGTGCCTGGTGCGCGTGGAAGGCCCGCAAGCCATCCGGCACCACGTGCGCATCGGAGCCGCGCTACCGCTGGACAGTGGCGCACCGGGGCGGGTCATCCTGGCGTTCTCCGGGGAGCCCGGGGAGCCTTACGAATCGATCCGGCGGCGCGGCTACCACCTCTCCATGGGCGAGCGCGAACCGGAAGTCTCCAGCGTGGCGGCCCCGGTATTCGGCTTACATTGGAAGTTGCTCGGGTCTGCCTGCATCTCCGGCCCTACCTCGCGCCTGACCGAGGAAAAACTACTCGCGCTGGCACAGACCGTCATGGACGCGGCCAACCAGCTTTCCTACGAGATGGCGGGGAGCCGCCGACCTGCGGCTGCTTTGCCGGTCAGTCCTTCGACCTGGCATCCTTGACAGGCGCGCCATCGAGCAAGCGCAAAGCGTTCTCGGCGTGCCCCGCCGACCCGCCAGATCAACGAAATATCACGGCCTGCAGATAGCTCGCGGTACGACTGTCCACGGCGAGCGCCACCGTCTGCGGAACGCCACTCACAACGATCCTTCCGCCGCCTTCCCCCGCACCCGGGCCGATGTCGAGGATCCAGTCGCTTTGCGCCGCGACACGCATGTCGTGCTCGACCAGCACCACGGTATTGCCGGCATCGACGAGCCCATGCAGATGCACCATCAGGCGATCGGTGTCGGCTGGATGCAGACCGGTCGTCGGCTCGTCGAGGATGTAGAGCGTATCGCCGCGTTGCGCACGCTGTAGCTCGGTCGCAAGTTTGATGCGTTGCGCTTCGCCTCCAGAGAGCTCGGTGGCCGGCTGACCAAGCCGTAGATAGCCGAGGCCGATATTACGGAGCACAGTCAGTGAGCGCATCACCTGCGCCTCGTCGACGAAGAAGTCGCATGCGGTGTCCACGGTCATCGCCAGCACCTCGGCAATATTGCGCTCGCGCCAGCGAATCTCGAGCGTCTGCGGGTTGTAGCGGCTGCCCTGACAGGTCGAGCAGGGCGCGTAGACGCTGGGCAAAAACAGCAGCTCGACCATCACGAAGCCTTCGCCCTCGCACGTCGGACATCGCCCCTGCGCGACGTTGAACGAGAACCGGCCGGCGCTGTAGCGATGCTTGCGTGCAGCGGGAGTCGCCGCGAACAGCTTGCGCACAGCGTCGAACAAACCGCAATAGGTCGCAAGATTCGAGCGCGGCGTACGGCCAATCGGCTTCTGGTCGACGCGCACGAGACGTTTGATCTTGTCCATGCCGGCTGTGATCCGCCCGTCGGTCGTGACGGGCGGGGCGGCAAAGAGCGGGTCGACTTCGTCGTCTTCGGCAAGATCGGCTGCGCGCCCGAGATGTTCCGCCACAAGCTCCGTCAGCGCCTGGCTCACGAGGCTGGACTTGCCCGATCCCGAGATGCCCGTTACCGTGGTCAGGCAACCCAGTGGAAAATCCGCAGCAAGATTATGCAGATTGTTGCGCGTCACGTCTTCGAGCCGCAGCCAGCCGCGGGGCTCGCGGCGCGCACGAGTCGCAGCCTCGCTCGCCTGCGTCTCTAGCTCGCCCTGCGCAAACAGGTAGCGGCGTGTGCGCGAGCTTTCGACATCTGCAAGGCCAGCGGGCGGTCCGCTGTAGATCACACGTCCGCCCGCCTCGCCGGCATCCGGGCCCACGTCGACGAGCCAGTCGGCGCGCCGCATCACGCCAATGTCGTGCTCGACCACGAACAGCGAATTGCCCGCAGCCTTCAGGCGCTGTAAAGCTTCGAGCAACGCATCGCCGTCCGCGGGATGCAGTCCGGCAGACGGCTCGTCGAGCACGTAAATAACGCCGAATAGCTGTGACGACAACTGCGTCGCGAGCCGCAGCCGTTGCAGTTCTCCGGAGGACAGCGTTGGTGTCGCACGGTCCAGCGCAAGATAGCCAAGACCGAGGTCGATCAAGGTGTTCAGACGTTCGAGCAGCTCGATAGCGAGCCGCTGCGCTGCCACACGTTTCTCGTCGGACAGGTTAGGCGTACGGCGCACGTCAGGCGCCCCCTGGTGAGCCTGTCCGCCGGCCGCGACACGTCCGGCGGTCGCCTTGCGCCGACTGTTCCTGTCGAGAATCGCGCCGTCGGGAGATGTGCTGGAAGACGGCCACTGGCCGCGCGAGACGGGTTCGAGCAACGCGGCGAGCCGAGCGATGGGGAGTTGTGACAGCTCGCCGATATCCATACCGGCGAATGTCACCGAGAGAGCTTCCGCCTTCAGACGCTTACCATGACACGACGGACATTCGCCGCCGATCATGAACTGCGACACGCGTTTCTTCATCAACGCGCTCTGCGTATTTGCGAAGGTGTGCAACACGTACCGGCGCGCGCCGGTGAACGTGCCCTGGTAGCTGGGCTCTGCCTTGCGCCTGAGGGCGGCGCGCGTCTCCTTCGGCGTCAAGCCGGCATAGACCGGCACCGTTGGCTGTTCGTCGGTAAACAGAATCCAGTCGCGGTCTTTCTTAGGCAGATCGCGCCACGGCGTGTCGACGTCGTAACCGAGCGTGACGAGTATGTCGCGCAGATTCTGGCCGTGCCAAGCGGGCGGCCATGCCGCGATCGCGCGCTGGCGAATCGTGAGCGAGTCGTCGGGCACCAGCGAGCGTTCGGTCACGCTATATACGCGGCCGAGCCCGTGGCAGGTCGGGCAGGCGCCCTGTACCGTATTCGGCGAGAAGTCCTCCGCATACAGCATTGGCTGCTTCGGCGGGTAGCTGCCGGTTCGCGAGTACATCATCCGCACGAGGCTCGACAGCGTCGTCACGCTGCCCACTGACGAACGCGCGCTCGGCGTGCCGCGCTGCTGCTGCAAGGCGACCGCCGGCGGCAGGCCTTCGATCGCATCGACGTCGGGCGCGCCGACCTGCTCGATCAGCCGCCGCGCGTAGGGCGCGACCGACTCGAAATAACGCCGCTGCGCTTCCGCGTAAAGCGTGCCGAACGCGAGCGACGACTTGCCGGAACCGGACACGCCGGTAAACACCACCAACGCATCGCGGGGAATGTCGACGTCGACATTCTTCAGGTTGTGCTCCCGTGCGCCGCGAACCTGGACGAAGCCGCGTGGCGCGAGCGTGGGCGACTCAGGGTGATCAACAGGATGCTTGACAGTCGAGGACCGTGGGGGCTTGGTCATGGCAGCAGGGATAGGTGCGGGGGTGACGGTCTTGAACGTGGTCGCAAGCCGCGCGCCGCCGGATCCCACCGTACGGGGGCGAGCTAGCGATCCGACTCCTTACTCTACTGGATTTTCAGGCGCAAGCGCTTGGGTCAGCGAAATGGCTCTCTGGTGATTTCGACCGCGCTACCGTGAAGCTACTTACTCGTGCATTGCCTACGCAACGAGCATCATGTTCCGGAATCCGCGACGTTCTTCGTTCTCAACCGTGCATCCCGGCCGGTGAATCGTTAAGCTCGTGCACGACAATACGCGCCTTGCCTGCGACTTTCGCACGATACATTGCGGCGTCCGCGGCGCGTAACAGGGCTTCGCCGCTCAATGACGCTGCCTGGTTGTGCGGTAGCACGCCGATACTCGCCGATAACTGGACGACGTTTGCCCCGAACCTGATGGGCTGGCTCAGTGTCCGCAGGATTGCGCTTGCAATTTTCTCCAGTGCAACACGATCGATCGCAGGGCCGGTCAGCAGCAACGTGAACTCATCCCCTGCATGCCGCGCAACCAGGTCCCCGCCACGTACGCAGCGGCTGATCCGGCGCGCGGCTTCAACAAGGACTTCGTCGCCGCACTGATGCCCGTATGTATCGTTGACAGCCTTGAAGCCATCCAGGTCGATAAACATGATGGCAGCCACACCGTCGCCGCTTGCTGCGCATGCCTCATCCAGCCTCTCGAGGAACGAGCGTCTGTTAGGCAGGCCGGTCAGCGCGTCGTGGAACGCCTGGTGCCGCAGGCGATCGAGCAATGCCGTTCGCTCAGTCACATCCTGCACCAGCAGGTAGTATCCATCAGCCGCCTGATCGTGGACCCGACGCGGCACCAGCACACCACGCAGGACACGTCGACTCCCGTTAAGCGTCGCTCCAACCTCGTACTCGACCCTTTCGCCGCTGAGCACGCGTTGGACGTACGGCTCGATGGCAGCAGCATAGTCAGCGTCGAGAACCTCATGGGTGAGCCGCCCCACGATCTCCTCCGGGTCCAACCCCAGCCACTCGCGATAGGTTGAGTTGGCGAACCGAAAACGTCGCTCACTGTCGACGTAAGCGACCAGCACCGGCAGATTGTCAGCAATGGCGCGCAAATCTACCCGCGTGTCTCCCAATTGCCGCTCGGCGGTCGTCAGTTGCTCGCGCGCCCTGCGCAGAACCTCCGAGGCCTCATGCGCTCCCCGATGCAACGCAGCCTCCCGCGCATCGCGCACGGCTTTTTCCCGTTGCTCCGCCTGGGTATCGTGAATGACAAACAGCCAGCCTCCGTCGTGGGTTGACGTCGTCTGCTTCAGTGCCACCTGCACTCGCGCTGGCTTACTTTGCTTGTTGCGCAACCGGAACGTTACGTCGAGCGTCCGGACTTCGACCCCGCGGCCACGATTGAGTGCCTGCACGGCCTGTTCAAGGTTGGTCCGGTCGCTCGCATCCAGCAGATCGAGGATGTTCGTTTTCGTCAGCGGAGCGCGCGAGTGCGCGAAGAATTTCACGCAGGCATCATTCATGTGCCGCCACTCCCAGTCCCTTCCGATATGCGCGATAGCGACCGGCGTTCGATGGAACGTCTCGACGTAAAGCGCATGCTGGGCTTGAAGTCGGTCGATCGCGTGAAGCACCTCCAAACGATCAGAGCTGTCCAGCTTGCGCAGGCCAACTTCGTGCTCGATCATTTGCCCCAAGTCTACTAGCATCTGACGTTGCTGGCGCCTGAAGCGCCGCGGCAACGCGTGCATCACACATAGCATACCGATGGGTCTGCCGCACGGCAGACGCAGCGCAATGCCTGCGAAAAAGCGGAACCGCAATTCGCTGGTTGCCAGTGGTCCTTGCGCAAGCTCCGCATCGGACAGCGCATCCCTGACGACGAACGGTTCCTCGCATTGGAGCGTCCGGCTATAGTACGTCTGCACATGGAATACGACGTCCCGTTCGCACCCGCTTGCGCCTATGACTTCTGGCTGGCCCAGTCTGTCGAGACATACGACGGATATTGGTAGATTCAGCGCGCGCGCGGCGACCCGGGTCACGCGCTCATAGTACCGATCATAATTGCTTTCTGGTGGCATGGTGGCGCTGGCTGGTTATCGTTGTTGTTGCTGCTGCTGCGCATCCATGATGCTTTCGTCATTCACGCTCCATGCTCCGTTCCGGTCAGATTGTGTAGCGCACTTATCGACGTCCTCGCCGATCACGTCACACTAAAGCTATTCCACCGCCGGAAGGTGCAGCGTAACGGTCGTGCCCTTGCCTGCTTCGCTCTCAAGAGAAATATGGCCGCGATGTAGCAGCACAATCTCACGCACGAGGGCAAGGCCCAGACCATCGCCGGCCGACCCGTGCTGCAGCTTGCGTCGGAAAAATTTGTCGAACACCAGCCTGAGTTCATCAGCTTTGATCCCCATGCCTCGATCGGTCACTTTCAGCACGGCGTTGCGGCGTTCGACCAACGCGCTAGCAACCGAGATGTTGACCTCTCTCCCAAGCCCGTACTTCACGGCATTCTCCAGCAAATGGCGTATCACGCTGGCGAGGGAGGCGGCGTCACCCATCACGAAGACAGGCTCTCTCGCTGACTCCAGCGTCACCCGGCTATCGTCCGCGAACCCTGCCTCAGCCACGTCTCGCACGAGCCTTGCGAGATCCACCCGATGAAACGTCATCTCGGATGCGCCTAGTGTTTCCAGGCGCATCAGTTGAAGGTGATTCGAAACGAACTGGCTGATGCGCTGGGCTTGCGAACGAATCGTGCGATAGATGCCAAGGCGTTCTTCCGGGGGGATCAGATCGGCGGCGAGGAGGTCGGCATATCCGACGACGTTTGCGATGGGTATCTTGATTTCAGCTTCTGCGGTAGCAATGAAATGCGATTTGGCCCGTTCCTCGCGCCGCATTTCGCTTACGTCCCAGACAGCCACCACACAGCCAGCGCCGTCGCTGGTATGCACAACACGTATGGCGTAGCTGGATGAATCCGCTATATCGAACTCGATAACACCGCTAAATTCGTGCGAGACTGCGGCACAGTCGATCTTTGCAAGTAGTTCGGACGGGGTGACTGAGTCCCGCGTGGGACGTCGACCTCGATACAGAAGGTCAACGAACCGTTGTGGCGTGGCGCCGCGCAAGTCCCCGGGCGAAACGCCCAGGGCGTCGCACAGCCCGCCGTTGGCGTCTTCCACGTGGCGATCCTTATCGAATATGGCAACGCCGTCCGGCGAGGCAAAGAACAGCGCATGCAGGTGCTGGTTCCTTTCTCGTAGCCGGCGACTGACCACCGCCGCGCGATCCGCCAGCTTCGCCATCCTCTCGATTGACTTGGCCTGGCGCATCTGGACGAAGATGATCAGCGCAGATAGGAAGCTTGCAATGCAAGCGACGAGGAGCAGCCTGGCGCGGTACATTGATAGTGCTTCATGGAGGTCGTAGCCGATCACGACCGCCAAGTTTCCTCTCGACAGCCGATGTACGCCATAAATGCGCTCGACATCGTCCAGTGGGCTCTTCTCCACCACTTCGGCGTGGGCCGCGGCAGCTACGGCTCGCCGGGCCGCAGAGCTCGCCGGCAGCGGTTGCCCAGGGTCGGAAGCCGCCCCGCTCCAACGCACCCGGTAGATGAAATCATTGGTGCCCAGCAGACCGATTGCACCCCGGCTGCCCAAATAGATGCTCTTGTAGATGCTCGTCAGGGAGAGTGGGTCAAGCGACACCACGACGACCCCCATGAAACGGCCGGTCGGCCCCACGATTCCCTTGGAAAGCTGAACTACCCAGCGACCTGAACTGCGCCCCCGCAGCGGCTTGCTGACCAACAATGTTGGCCCGGGATTGTCGGCGTGTATGCGCAAAAGCTCGCTATCGCCTAGGTCAAGCGCTTCGAATGTCGGATTGGTCGATGCCCTGAGGACGCCACTTTCATCCAGAATCGCGGTTTGAAGGAAGGGTTCGGCACCGAGATGACCGTTGCGGGTCCATTCGGCAAGCGGCAAGTCCGGCCCCCGTTCGATGACGGCGCCGCCTAGCAGGGAGGTCAGTTGGTCCGCCTCCATCAATGTGCGCTCGACGTGCTGGCCGAGGGTATAGGCAAGCCGGTCGGCATCAGCCTGGATCTTGCGTAGTTCGCTGCCTCTGTCCCATCCGGCCCAGAGCGCGAACCCCAGCCAGACCGACAGTACGAGCAGGAATGCCGAAATGCCCGGGGTGATGGTGCGCGCCGTGTCTTCGGCCGCTAGCGGCCTATATATCTCCAGACCCATGAATCCTAGCCACCCCAAAAAGATGAAATAAACGCGCCAGGAAACGGCGAGCGCCGTCCCCTGCCTCCGAACCCGGTGTGCGGTTTTCCCGCGACGGGCGCTCGAGTCCGTTGTTTGCACATCGGGATTGGCTCACCCACATAGCGCACGCGGTCCATGGCCAGCGCCCATTGCACCATCGGCGCCTTCACCCCCACCACGAAGGAGCGCGACCAGGCTGCCAGGTCGGCGCCATAGCGGCCACGGCCGGTGAGGATCGCGGCATCCTCGAGCCGCTGCATCGAGCGGCCGACGTGACGCTGGCGCGCGGCCGCGCCGGCCGCTGCGGATTCAAGGTGGATGGCCGCCGCTGCGGGCCGGCACGGGGAGATGCCACGCGGCACACGGCGAACACCCGCTACCGCTGTCTCCAGTGTCGCGCCGGTCATGCCGCCGGCATCGTTCTGCCTCATTCCTGACTCCGTTCTGCGCGTCGGCCCCGACAGGCGAATCCGCCGGGGACATGCAACGTCGAACAGGAGCTTAGTGAGATTACGGTATTAGTTCTAATATAGTTTTTTGATTACATTCATCACTTTTAATGATGGTATGCGGGCGGTCCTTAGTGGGCACATTCGGCCGCACGGCAAGCCAAATAAAAGGTTTTCCTCCGATATTGGCCGGGTCTTCCTGGAAATTTTTCGACAAAAAATCTGATATGAGCACCAAAATCTCACAGATTTTCTGATACCTAATCGATCACTTGAATGGTCTTGAGTGGCGCGTCGCAGTCGTCGAGCGACGAAATGCCGCGCACGAGCCCTGCTGGTGGCGTGCCGCGCACTCCCTCAAAGCACCTAGCAGATCCCACGCAGATCCCGCATCACCCACGCCTGCTAGCCGTCCTTGTCGCCCCCCCGGTGCCGCCATTCACGCTGCTGCGTGCAACTGTCAGCTTTTGTCAGCTTTGGCGCCATGGTTTCCTCTACGCTGAGCGTTCCGATCGGCGGGCCGCCGTCCCCAACCTTGCTCTTAGCCGTCAGTTGCTACCCACGGGCTCTGTCTATCATCGGATGCACAACCCTGCTTCAGGCAACATGAACACCGAGACTAAAAAAACACATTTCTATTGGTAATTTCAAAATGCGGAGCGGAGAAATCCTACGAGAAATGGCGCGTGGCGCCCGTCTACAGATCGTCAGGAACCCTTGGGGTTCCATTACGTCCGTGGTCTTCCTTCTCAGTGCAGATTCAATTGAAAAAGACATAATTCACTGGTGGCAAATTAACAGACTGATAGACAAGAGGCTGCTTGCCTACAATGCAAATGAACCAGCAGCGTCCACTGAACTAGTTTTGACAAACTCAGTGCGCAAGCTAGCCCAAATGACCAACTCAGCCAGAGCCGGAGAGCGGTAAAAATTTCACCGACAACACCTTCCGACCGGCGGCCACATCAGATGGATCAAGCCTTTGCCGAGCGCCGGCCAGCTTCTGGCCGGGCTCCCGAGAGCTTATCTATCGTGCATTCTGAAGCGATCGCCTTTCAGGCGGCCCTGAAGCGCGCCGCCGGCACGCTGCGCGACAGGTTCGGCCCCAGCGCCGCGCGGGCGGTCTCGAAGGCGTGCCAGTCCGCTGCGTCCGGCAGCGACGGCAGCGTCACCACCTCGCCCTGGTCCAGCCCGGACAGGGCCGCGTCAACCAGGTCGTCCGCGCTCATCACCCAGTCCTGCGGCAGGCTCTCCACCGGCTGGCCGGCCACATCCCAGAACTCCGTACGGATCGCACCAGGCAGCACGGCCTGCACGCGCACGCCCTTGTCCGCCAGTTCATGCTGCAGCGATTGCGTAAAGGCCAGCACGAAGGCCTTCGACCCGCCGTAGACGCCGTTGAGCAATTCCGGGGCCACCGCCACGATCGAGGCGATGTTGATGATCGTCCCCTTGCCGCGCGCCACCAGGCCGTGCGCGGCGGCGTAGGTCAGTCGGGTCAGCGCGGTGACGTTGAGCGCGATCATCGCCGCCATCTTGTCGGCATCGGACTGGAGCAGCGGCCCCGCCGCGCCGATGCCCGCGTTGTTGACCAGCATGGTGATGCTGGCGTCGGTGCGCAGCAGTGTCTCCAGGCGGCGGACATCGGCATCGGCGCCGAGATCCGCGGTCACGATCTCCACGGAGCGTCCCGTCTCGCTGGTCAGGCGTTCTGCCAGCGTGGCCAGCCTGTCGCGGTTGCGGGCGACCACGATCAGGTCGTAGCCGCGCCGGGCGAGCCGGTCCGCGTAGACGGCGCCGATCCCTGAAGACGCGCCGGTAATCACGGCGGTGCCTTGATGCGAATGGATTCCCGAGGTTGCCGAGGTAACCGAGGTTGCTGTCAAGGTTGCTGTCGATGCGGTCATGTCCGTTCTCCGATTTCGGTGCTGCCGGCCCGTTGCCGGCCACCACGGAACGAAGATTAGGTGCATAATCCGATGGCAACAATGTCATAGATGCCACCTTTTATGCCATCTGTGGGAGTTCGCCATGCTGCGTATCGGAATCGTCCTTTATCCCGGCTTCCAGGTCATGAACCTGGGCGTCACCACAGTCCTTGAGTTCGCCAATCTCAACTCGGCCAAACCGCTCTACGCGGTCCACCTGCTGTCCGAGCAAGGCGGGCCGGTGCCAACCTCGGCAGGCTTCTGCGTTACCACGGAGGCATTCGACGACCGCGCGTTCGACACGCTGCTGGTGGTGGGCGACAACGATATCCAGCCGGCGTCACCCGGCCTGGTCGCCTTCCTGCAAAAGGCGGCGCGCGCCACACGACGCATCGGCGCCACCTGCACGGGCGCCTTCAACCTCGCCGAGGCTGGGCTGCTGGACGGCCGCCGGGCCACCACCCACTGGTTTTACGCCGCCCGGTTCCGGCGCACGTATCCCGCGGTCAGCGTCGAGGAGGACCGCATCTTCATCATCGACGGACCGGTCTGGACCTCCGCCGGCATGACCGCCTGCATCGACCTGGCCTTGGCGCTGGTCGAGAAAGACGCCGGCGCCGAAGCCGCGCGCACTGTCGCGCGCAAGCTCGTTGTCTATCACCGCCGTGCCGGCGGGCAATCGCAGTTCTCGGCGCTGCTCGAGCTTGAGCCCAAGTCCGATCGCATCCAGTCCGCGCTCGCCTTTGCCCGTCAGAACCTGCACGCCGAATTGTCCGTCGATCAACTGGCGCAAGCGGCACACCTTAGCCCGCGCCAGTTCAGCCGCTCCTTCCGCGAAGAAACGGGACAGACCCCGGCCAAGGCCGTGGAGCACCTGCGCATCGAGGCCGCACGGCTGATGATGGAGTCCGGGCGGCATCCGATCGATGTGGTGGCCAAGGAGACCGGCTTTGGCGACCGCGAGCGCATGCGGCGCGCGTTCCTGCGGGCGTTCGGGCAACCGCCGCAGGCGATCCGGCGCATGGCGCGCGGGGAAGAGGAGCCGATGGAGGCTTGAGTGCTGGTGCCCCGATCGGACGGCCGCCCTTCGGCTGGGCGGGGCTTACGCCGTGATCCGCGCCTGTCCCGCCTCGCGCCGCGCCACCAGGTCCAGCGCCACGTCGACGATCATGTCTTCCTGCCCGCCCACCATGCGGCGCTGGCCTAGCTCCACCAGGATATCCACGGTCTTGAGCGCATAGCGCCCGGCGGCTGCCTCCGCGTGGCGCAGGAAGCTGGAATAGACGCCCGCATAGCCCAGCGCGAGGGTCTCGCGGTCCACGCGTACCGGGCGGTCCTGCAGCGGCCGCACGATCTCGTCGGCGGCGTCCATCAGCGTGTAGAGATCGCAGCCGTGGTTCCACCCGAGCCGGCTGGCGGCGGCGATAAACACCTCCAGCGGCGCGTTCCCTGCGCCCGCGCCCATGCCGGCCAGGCTCGCGTCCACACGGTCGCAGCCTTCTTCCACCGCGACGATGGAGTTGGCCACGCCCAGGCTCAGGTTGTGGTGTGCGTGCATGCCGGTCTGGGTCTGCGGCTTGAGCACGTCCTTGAAGGCGCGGAAGCGGTCGCGCACGTCGTTCATATTGAGCGCGCCACCAGAATCCACCACGTAGACGGTCTCGGCGCCGTAGCTTTCCATCAGCTTGGCCTGCTGCGCCAGCGCGGCGGGCGTGGTCATGTGGCTCATCATCAGGAAGCCCACCGTGTCCATGCCGAGCTCGCGCGCGTACTCGATATGCTGGCGCGACACATCCGCCTCGGTGCAGTGCGTGGCAACCCGCACCACGCGCGCGCCGGCATCGTACGCGGCGCGCAGGTCGTGCACGGTGCCCACGCCGGGCAGCAGCAAGGTGGCGACCTTGGCATGGCGGACGGTCTCTGCCGCCGCCGCGATCCACTCAAGGTCCGTATGCGCGCCGAAGCCGTAATTGAAGCTGGAGCCGGCGAGCCCGTCGCCATGCGCGACTTCGATCGAGTCCACCTTGGCGCCGTCCAGCGCTGCGGCGATGCGGCGCACGTCGGCCAGGCTGTATTGATGGCGGATGGCGTGGCTGCCGTCGCGCAGCGTGACATCCGAGATATAGAGTTTCTTCTGCGTGGCTTGCTGGGTCATGTCTTGTCTCCGTGAGCGCGCCGCTTACGCAGCCAGCCGTGTTTGCGCCAGGCGCTCGGCGCAGGCGAGCGCGGCGCTGGTCATGATGTCGAGGTTGCCGGCATAAGCCGGCAGGTAATGGGCGGCGCCTTCCACTTCGAGGAAGATCGATGTCTTCAGCCCGCTCATCCGCCCCAGCCCCGGGATATTCAACGGCGCGCACGGATCGATGCGCTCGAACTGCACCCGCTGCTTGAGCCGGTAGCCGGGCACATAGGCCTGCACCGCCTTCGCCATGGCTTGCACGCTGGCTTCTATCGCCGCCTCGTCAGCGTCGTCGGACAGCGTGAACACCGTGTCGCGCATCATCAGCGGCGGCTCGGCCGGATTCAGCACGATGATGGCCTTGCCGCGCGCCGCGCCGCCCACGGAGCAGATCGCCTGGCTGGTGGTCTCGGTAAATTCGTCGATATTGGCGCGCGTGCCCGGCCCGGCGGACTTGCTGGAGATCGAGGCCACGATCTCCGCGTAATGCACCTTGGCCACGCGAGACACCGCCGCCACCATCGGGATGGTGGCCTGGCCGCCGCAGGTGACCATATTGATATTGCTGGCACCGAGCTGCTGGTCCAGGTTGACCACCGGCACCACGTACGGCCCGAGCGCGGCCGGGGTCAGGTCGATCACCTGGACGCCGTGCTGCTGCAGGATCTGGTTGTGATGCGCGTGGGCGCCGGCCGAGGTGGCGTCGAAGGCGATGCGGATATCGCCAAAGCCGGCCATCCTCACCAGGCCTTCGATGCCCTCGGCCGTGGTGGGCACGCCCAGCCGCGCGGCCCGGGCCAGGCCGTCGGAGGCGGTGTCGATGCCGACCATCGCGCCCATCTCCAGATGCCGGCCGTGGCGCATGACCTTGATCATCAGGTCGGTGCCGATATTGCCCGAGCCGATGATGGCTACCTTGTGCTTGCCGGGCGGATGGCTGCCACCGGCGCCTGCTTTCATGTCCATGTTGTCTCCGTGCCCGGGCGGTCCAGGTCGGGTGCCGCCAGGCATTCCGTATGCCGCTCCCTCAGCGGCCGAGTTCCTTCGCTGTCTTGCCCGCGATGCCAAACTGCGTCTTGGGCACCTCGGTAATCATCACGCGCACGCTCTCGATCGGCGCGCCGATTGATTCCACGGCGGCGTCCGTCAGCGCGCTGATCAGGCGAGCCTTTTGTTCCTCGGTCCGGCCTTCGATCAGAAACACTTGCATGATGGGCATGGTTTTTCTCCTGCGGGGTGGGTTGAGTGGGTGGCATCGTACCGCGCCACCAGCACGCTCGCCGGGCGCATCAAACGAAGCGCATCAAACGAAACGCATCGATACGGTGCCGAGATGCTGGTAGCGCACCGTGATGTTATCGCCGGCCGCCACCGCGATGGCCTCGGTTACGCCACCGGTCATGATGAAGGTGCCCGCCGGCAGCTCGCGCCCACGTGCGCCAAGCATGTTCGCCAGCATGGCCACGCTGCTGGCCGGGTGGCCGAGCACGGCTGCGCCGGCGGCGGTGGCCACCACTTCGCCGTTCTTCTCCAGCACCACGCCAAGGTTCTTCAGGTCCATCCCCTCGGCGCTGCGATGCGTGCCGCCGACGACAAAGCGTGCCGACGACGTGTTATCGGCGATCACGCTCTTGAGGTCGAAGCGGAAGTTCTCATAGCGCGAGTCGATCACCTCCACCGCCGGCAGCACGAAATCGGTGGCGGCCAGCACGTCGCCGATATGGCAGCCCGGCCCTTTGAGCGGATGCTTGAGCACGAAGGCGATCTCGGCCTCCACCTTGGGATGGATCAACGATGCGGTATCGATGGCGCCACCGTCCGTGCAGGCGCCGTAGTCGGTCAAGAAGCCATAGACCGGATCGGTCACGCCCATCTGGCGCATCTTGGCAAACGAGGTCAGCCCCATCTTCAGGCCCGCAATGCGGGTGCCGCGCGCTTGCTTGCGCGCCCGGATCGCGTCCTGGATGGCGTAGGCGTCATCCCAGTCCATATCGGGATGGGTGTCGGTAATCTTGCGCACCGGCTCGCGGTTGCGCTCGGCGTTATCCAGGTGCTCGGCGAGCTGCTGGATGGTGTCTTGGGTGAGGTGCATGGCGTTGTCCTGGGCTGCTATATGAAATCCGATCAAACGAAGCGCACGCCGGCGGAGCCGATGCCGCCCAGGCTGATGCGAAGCTGGTCGCCGGCCTGGACGGGCACCATCGCGGCCAGCGAGCCTGACAGGATCACCTCGCCCTTCTTCAGCCCCATGCCAAGACGCCCAAGCGTATTGGCCAGCCACGCCACGGCGTTGGCCGGGTGGCCGAGGGCGGCAGCGCCCGCGCCAGTGGCGACGATCTCGCCGTTTTTCTCCAGCGTCATGCCAACGGTGCCAAGGTCAAGGCCGCGCGGGTCCACGGCGGCGTCGCCCAGCACGAACACACCAGACGATGCGTTGTCCGCCACGGTGTCCTGGATCCGGATCTTCCAGTCGCGGATGCGCGAGTCGACGATCTCGAAGCACGGCAGCACATAGGCGGTGGCGCGCAGCACATCGGCGTTGGTCACGCCGGGACCTTCCAGGTCTTCCTTGAGCACGAAGGCGATCTCGCCCTCCGCCTTGGGCGCGATCAGCGTATCGGCGGCAATGGCGGCGCCGTCTCCGTAGACCATGCCGGACAGCAGGTGGCCGAAGTCCGGCTGGCGCACGTCGAGCATGTCCATCACCACCCGGCTGGTCACGCCGATCTTCTTGCCGATCACGCGCTCGCCGGCGTCCAGGCGGTGCTGCACCATAGCCAGCTGGATGCGGTAGGCGTCGTCGATGGACAGTTCGGGATAGCGCTCGGTCAGCGGGGCGATGGCTTGCCGTTTATCCAGCGCCTGATGCAAGCTCGTGCCGATCTCAACAATGTCTTCTGGTCTCATGGCCTGCCTCAAAGTTTCACGCACACATTGCGCAGCTCGGTATAGAACTCCAGCGAGTGCACCCCGCCCTCGCGGCCGATGCCGGATTGCTTGGCGCCGCCGAAGGCGGTGCGCAGGTCGCGCAGGAACCACGCGTTGATCCAGCAGATGCCCACCTCCAGCGCGCTGCCCATGCGGTGCGCGGTGCCCAGGTCGGACGTCCACACGGTGGCGGCCAGCCCGTAAGGCGTGTCGTTGGCGAGGCGGATGGCCTCTTCCTCGGTATCGAACGGCGCGATATGGCAGCAGGGGCCGAAGATCTCCTCGCGGATCACCGCCGAGTCCTCCGGCAGGCCGGTCCAGATGGTGGGCTGCACCCAGGCGCCCTCGGCCAGCGCGCCGGGCATATCAGGCACCCCCCCGCCGGTGACCACGGTAGCGCCCGCATCCACCGCCTTGCGGTAGTAGGACAGCACCTTGTCGCGGTGCTCCAGCGACACCAGCGGGCCCATGTTGACGCCCTCGTCATTCGGCCTGCCAATGCGCAGGGCCTCGGCCCTGGCCTTGAGCGCCGCGACGAAACGCGCGAAGATGGGCCGCTGCACATAGACGCGCTCGGTGCCCAGGCAGACCTGGCCGCTGTTCTCGAAGGCCGAGCGGGTGATGCCGGCCACAGCCTTGTCGAAATCCGCGTCGGCGAACACGATGCCGGCATTCTTGCCGCCCAGCTCGAACGAAACCGGGCGCACGCCATTGGCAGCCGCCTTCATGATGGCCTCGCCAGTACGCGTCTCGCCGGTGAAGGTGATGCCGTTCACATCCGGATGCGCGGTCAGGAAGGCGCCAGCGGAATCCGGGCCGAAACCATGGATCACGTTGTAGACGCCTGGCGGCACGCCGGCCTCGTTCATGACCTCCCCGAGCAGCGTGGCGGTCGCCGGCGTTTCCTCGGATGGCTTGACCACCACCGTGTTGCCGCACGCCAGCGCGGGGCCTACCTTCCAGGTCATCAGCAGCAGCGGCAGGTTCCACGGGCACACCACGCCGATCACGCCGCGCGGCGAGCGCACCGCATAGTTGATGGCCTCACCGCCATCCGGCGTGGCCATGGCAAAGCTCTCTGCCGGCACGTTCTTGATCAGGTCGGCGAACACCTTGAAGTTGGCGGCGCCACGCGGGATATCGATGTGGCTGGCAAGGGAGTGCGGCTTGCCGGTATCGGCGATCTCGGCTTGCAGGAAGTCGTCGAAGCGGCGGTTGATGCCATCGGCCACCGCGTGCAATATCTCGACGCGCCGCGCCACGGTCATCTTGCCCCACGGGCCCCTCAGCGCTTGCTTTGCCGCTGCGACGGCGGCATCGACCTCGGCCTGCCCGGCTTCGTGCACACGGGCGATCAGACTGTTGTCGACCGGGTTGCGGTCGTCGAACTGGCGGTTGGTGGCCACCCATTCGCCGTTGATGAAGTTCTTGAACTCTTTCATGTTGTCTCGCTTGGTGCGGCAGGGTGCGCCGCTTTGCCTTGCTGTCTTTCGCCTTTCGCCTTGCTCCCCTCTCCCACGCAGTGGGAGAGGGACCGGGGAGAGGGTGGGCGTTAGCTCGGAGTGAGCGCCTTCACTATTGCCACCGCCCGCCCTCTCCCCCGCCCCTCTCCCGCAAGCGGGAGAGGGGAGCAAACATTTGGTTCCTGACGTCTCGTCTCACTACGCCTCTACCCTGCTTTGCTCCCCTCTCCCACACGGTGGGAGAGGGGAGCGAACATTTGGCATCGGAGAAGTCGTCGCGCCGGGAATCAGGTCAGTACATTCAGGAACGCGTCGTTCAGCTTGCGGTCGTGATAGAAGATCGCCCTGCCCAGTTCGTTGTCGGTCCATGTGATGGTCGGCTTGTCCGGATAGTGGATATAGCCGCCGGAAAAGACCTCGTTCCGGTTGCCCGAAGGATCGAAGAAATAGATCGTCGCGCCGCGTGTAATGCCATGGCGCGTCGGCCCGATATCGAGCGACACGTCCTTTTTGGAAATAATGTCGGCGGCCTTCAACACCTCGCCCCAGTTGTCCAGGTTGAACGAGGCGTGATGGAACTTGTTCTTCTCCGCATGCCGGATGAAGGCGATGTCATGCGCCTTGTTGGAGCACGTCAGGAAGGCGCCGATCATCATCTTGTCAGGGCCGGCGACCACCTCCTCGGCCAGCGTGAAGCCAAGCACGTCGCGGAACAGCTTGACCGTGCCATCCAGGTCATCGCCGTACAGCAGGCAATGATCGAAGCGGCTGGGCGCCATGCCGCGCAGGTCGTCCGGCCACGGGTCGGGGTTGCTGTCGCCGGTCAGGCAGCCCAGCTTGTCCTTGTCGGCAAAGAGCTCGATGGCATGTCCCGTGGGAATGGTGAAGCGAAAGCGCACGCCGGTGCGCGGATGCTCGCCGGCGGGAATCCACTGGAAGTCCGAAGCGAGTCCGGACTGCTCCACCTCCTGCGCCAGCCGCTCCAGCGTGCGGCCGCTATCCACGCGAAAGCCCATGTAGTCCATGCCCGGGCTGTCGGCCTCGCGCAGGACCACACTGTGGTGATCGTGCTCGTCCCAGGCCTTCAGGTAGACGCGGCCCTTGTCGTCGCGCGCGGTTTCGATCAGCCCGAGAACCTCGGTGTAGTGCTTGAGCGCCGGTTCGAGTTCCAGCACGCGCAGTGCCACGTGCCCCGGGCGCAATACGCCTGTCAATGCCATGACTGTCTCCTTGATGATGGGGTTATTGGTCCATCTTTTATTGCTGCTTTTTTTGCTGCATTTATTGCTGCTTGTTCAACTGCGCTTGCGCTGCCTCCTGCCGCGCCCGCTGCTTGTCCAGGCAGCGCTGCAGCAACGCCACCGGCTGCAGGCGGATATCGCTGTCGGGGAAGGCCTTGCAGGCGAGCACAACCCCACTCACCTCCTCCGCCTCCGACAGGCAGGCGCGGCTCATCTTGCCGGTGTGGTAGCGGCCAACCTCGATGCGCACCTTGCACACCCCGCAGCCACCGCCCCGGCAGCCCGCGGGAATGCCACGCTTGCCCAGGGCTTCCATGGCGCGCAGCAGGTTCTGCTCCGGCGCGCAGGGGTAGCACTGGCCGCTTCCCGCGATCTCGACGGTATGCATGCCGCGCCCTCCATCAGATCTTGAACAGCGGGCTGCGCGCGCTGTTCTGTGCGTCGCCGGCCGAGATGAACTTCTCGGTGTGGATGTCCTCCTCGAACAGCCGGCCCTGCATCAACGTGCGGATGCAGGCTTCGATCATCGGCGGCGGGCCGCACAGATAGGCCTTGTGGCCACGGAAGTCGGCGGTAGCGCCATTGGCATAAAGGCCGTGCAGGACGTCATGCACATAGCCGCGCGCGCCAACCCAGCCACTGTCCGCCGGTTCGTCGGAGAGCGCGGGCACATAGCGGAAGTTGGGATGCGCGCCGGCCAGTGCACGGAACGCCTCGTCGTAGTACAGCTCCGTGCGGTTGCGCGCGCCCTGCACCAGCGTGATCGGCAGGGTCTCGCCGGCGGCGAGCATGTCCAGGATCATGGCGCGCGGGCTGGACAAGCCTGAGCCGCCCGCCAGGAACAGCATCGGCTTTTGCGCTGACTTGCGCACGAAGAAGCGGCCGTAAGGCGCGGAGAAACCGAGTTCGTCGCCCACCGACAACCGATCGTGCAGGTAGCCGGTGGCCTGCCCGCCTTCCACCCGCCGCACATGCAGCTCCACCACGTCGTCGCCCGGACGGTTGGCCAGCGAGAACGCGCGCGGCTGGTCGCAGCCCGGCACGCGCAGGTTGAGGTACTGGCCGGCCTGGAAGGCAGCCGCAGCGCCCCCCTTCACGCGCAGCCAGATGCCGCGGATGGTGGGGGTCAGCGCGCGGGCCTCCACCACCTCGGCACGATAGTCAGCCAGCGGCAGTCCGAGCGAGTCGGCGTCTTCCTCGATATCGGCCTCGATCACCATGTCGGACTGCGCGGTGGCGCAGCAGGCCAGGCACTGCCCGCTGTCGCGCTCGAAGTCCATCAGCGCGAAGCTGGAGGCCTCTCCATGCTCGAACTCGCCCTCCACCACCTGCACCTTGCAGGTGGCGCACAGCCCGTGGCAGCAGGCGTGCGGCAGCCACACGCCGTTGCGCAGGCAAGCATCCAGCACGGTCTGGCCCGGCGCGATGGGTATGGTCTGCCCGATCGGTTCAATGGTCAGGGAATACATCTTGTGTCTCCTACCTTAGCTGCCACTGTTAGCTGCCACTGCCGCCAATGCCATCCAGCCCCGGTGTGCGGAACCGGATCACCGCCTTGTGGCCCAGGCCGTTCTCTTCCAGCGTGCGATCAAGGTCTGGCTGCCAGGGCTCGCTGCCGCGCAGCCACTCCACGCGGCTCCAGTCGATGCGGGCAAAGTCAGGGTGATAGCCGTAGACGCCCGGCAGCACGTTCTCCACGACATCGCGCAGGCGCATCGACGGCGGCAAGGGAAGGCAATGCGGCGCACAGAACAGCAGGTGGCGGTCCCAGCCGATGTAGAGCAGGCGGTTGCCGTGGAACACCGCTTCGCGGTCGGCGGGCTCGAACGCGTAGGGGCCAATGGATACGACGGACATGGTGGTCTCCTTATTTCTTGTCTGCCAGCTGCTCAGGCAGCCGTGCCCGGCACGCCTTTCCAGGCGTTCCAGTTCTTCTGATCCTGCGAACCTTCGAAATCCAGGTTGTCCGCGCCAG
Organism: Cupriavidus sp. GW822-FHT02D05; assembly: GCF_058802485.1. Classification (NCBI taxonomy): domain Bacteria; kingdom Pseudomonadati; phylum Pseudomonadota; class Betaproteobacteria; order Burkholderiales; family Burkholderiaceae; genus Cupriavidus; species Cupriavidus sp. GW822-FHT02D05. Next base: position 99,782 of record NZ_JBXAOE010000024.1, read on the forward strand.
GGTTGATGCGGTACCACTTAAGCACGTCGTCCAGCGATCCACCGCCGCAGTTGCCCTGGTAGATCTGGTGCACGGGCAACCAGGCCTGCGCGTACTTCTGCGGCTCGCCGTCGAAGATGTCCTTGCAGCCGTCCGAGCAGAAGTGGAACCGCATGCCGTGGTAGCTGCTCTCCCGGTAGCAGGTCTGGGTGGGGTCGTCCGGCTCCGAAAACACCATCGGGATCTGGCAGGTCTGGCACAGCATCGGCAGCGTGGCGTTGTAGAAGCGCTCCCCTTGCTGCTGGCGCTCCTGCCAGTAGTCGAGGCGCGGCTTGTAGTAGCGCGCGAAGGTGTCGGGATATTTCTCCGTCAGCCAGGCCATTTCGTCCTGCTTGGGCACCCAGGTATGGAAGCCGGCCGCGGCAGCGTAGTTGTAGAAGGTGCCCCAAGCCTCGTGGGTGATGCGGTCCTTGGTCTTGGTGGCCACCTCGTGGTACTTGGGCATGCGCAGGCCGTAGCGCTCCAGGTCCTTGAACAGCGCGCCGCCGGCCTGCTCGAAGTACATCTCCCAGGCTTCCGCCCACGACATCACGCGCTTGGGCAGCATGTAGTCCATCATCATGCCGACCAGCGTAAGCAGGCGAAAGCCGCGCCAGAACCATTTGTCCAGCCACTTCTGCAGGATGGGGATATTGTCCGGGTCCTGCTGGCACAGGAACTTCACCACTTCCAGGCCCAGCGTCATATGGCGCGATTCGTCGGACTGCGCCGAGAAGCCGAAGGTCACCGTGGCCATGTCGCCGTTGTAGGCCGCACCCGACATGAAGGGCATGAACAGCAGGTTGGTCAGCACATATTCGAAGGAGAACGAGATCGCGGTGATGAACTCGAACGGGCCCGCGCTCATGGCGTCTTCGAAATAGGACTTGGGCACGGACAGGTACCAGACCCGGTCATGCATGTGCTGCCATTCGCCGAAGCCGTTGAAGTACTTGTTGTAGACCGACAGCGTGTGCATCTGGGTCTGGGCGTGGCGCAGCTCGTCGATCGACTGCATCTGCGCCGCCACCCGCGCGCCGGCGCCGCGAAAGTGCCGTCCGAGGTGGGCGTAGCCGCGGTGCGCCGCGTACTCCAGCGGCGTCACGCCGGTCAGGAACAGGCGCAGCGCGTTCAGGTAGCGTGGGTCCGAGACGTTGAGGTGGCCGTTGTTCTGCACGAACGAATCGATGATCGCGTACAGCTTGCGCTCCTTTTCCGACTGGTATTTCCAGTAGGCGTCCATGGTCATGCGGAACGGGTCTTCCCATTTATCCCAGTCGTGGATCTTGATGCCTTCGTACTTGTCGTAGGGAAAAACCTTGTCCATCGGCTCGTAGGTGGTTTCCCAGCCGAGGTCGCGCGTCATCGTGGCGTACTTCTCGCGCAGGTTGAGCTTCTTGCGTGCGTCCATGTTGTCTGTCTCCGTTGTTTTTGCTGTGGGCGGGCCGATTCAGGCGTTCCAGTGCAGGGTGAAGGCGTCGTCGTCTTCGTCGATGTTTCCCGACAGCGAAATCAGGTTCAGGTGGATCTCCTGCAGGTTCCAGTCGCGCCCGAGCTTGTCGGAGACCAGTTCGCGCAGGATGGTCAGGTGTCCCGGCGCGTCGATCTTCACCATGGCGGGAAACTGCGACACCACCGCGTGTGGGTTGGCCTCGGTGATGGCCTCGATGATGGGACGGGTGTCGTCGTTGCTCTGCAGCGCGATATAGACGTTGGCGGTCATGGCGGTTTCCTCAGGCGGCAAGGCCGAGCTTGTTAAGACGCGTGTCGAACTGCTCCACGCACAGCGCCACCACCTGCTCGCCGCCCTCGCCCAGCAAGGTGTCGGCCACCGGCACCAGCGCCTCGGCCACCTGCGCGCGTGCGGCGCGAGCCCAGCCGGACAGCAGCATGCGATTGGCATCGGACTCTGCCGCGGCGGTCTGGATCACCGCGTCGACCCAGCGTGCGTGCTCCTCGCGCCAGTCGTTCATGAACTCAGTCAGCACCGCCAGCCCGGTGCCGCAGGCGCGCACGATGGCCGCGTCGGCGTGCTGGTACACCAGCGGATACAGGAGCCCGTCGAGCACGAGGTTCTGGGTAACGAAGGTCTCGAACCAGTCCTCGATCACAAAGCTGCGCTCGACCAGCCGGCGCATCGGCTGCCACGCGGCGCTCTCCATCCAGGCCACCTTGGCGCGCTCCAGCGCCACACCGGTGTTGCCGTCGAGCAGCATGCCGATGCGCGACAGGTACTGGGCAATGCCCAGGCGATCCATCGCGCAGTAGGTGCAGGCCTGGGTGATGGCCGTGCCCCAGCCGTAGTCGGCGCAATAGAAGTTGTTCATGTTGGCGCCCCACTCCACATGGCGCAGCGGCAGCAGGCCGTCGGCCAGGCGGTCCTGCCATTCGGCGGGCAACGCCTGCAGCAAGCCGCGCTTTTCCACGAAGGCAAAGCTCTTCTCGGTGGCGTCCTGCTGGCGGCCGCGCGCCGTCACGTAGGCGCCGTAGAAGTACTGGCGCGGGTCCTTGAGCGCGTACCAGTCCGCCATCACGATCGCGGTGCGGCGCTTGTCGTAGATCTCGTGTTGCGAGTCCCAGGTCGGGCGGTAGTGAAAATTCACTTCCGACTGCACATCGTAGGTGGCCTCCTGGTAGCGCGAGGCGGGCTTGTCGCCAAAGCGGCGCGCCACATGGCCGTAGGTCTGGCGCAGCGGCTGGATCTGCTGGGTCTTGATATCGACTTGCATCGCTTGGTCTCCTGGGTCTTGCTGTTTTTATGTGGGTGGTTCTGTGCGTGGTTCGGTGGGTGGTCCGGTGCGTGGGGGCTGGCCGTGCTCAGTCGTCCTGATCGGGCGCGGGGATCTCCGGCGGCAGGAAGCGCACGTGGTTGACGCTGCAGAAGGCCTCGAACATCGGCTCGGGCATGATCAGCTCGACATTGAGCTCGGGGTCCGCCACGCTGAACGCGAACTGCACAAAGCCCTCGGGCGTGCGGCCATCAACGCGGACGAACCGGGGCGAGGCTTCAAACAAGGGGACCGACTGGTTGATCATGACGCTGCTCCTTCGCGTGGGCTGTATGGCCTCTATTGCGAAGAGCGTGCCAGCTGGCGCAAACGACGGCGCCACAAGGCGCGTCGGGATTCGGGCCGCGCTGGGTTTCGCGTTTACCCGGAACTGCGCGTGCGCCGGGGCTCAATCAATTGATGAAGTGGATGGTGGAATTTGATCAAATGATCAAAGGCCGCGCCGGGTGGCAGTTTGCGGGGAGCCAGGTGTGACTTCGCAAGGCTGCGGCGTTGCAACAAGGAAGGGGGTTAGAAGTAGGAGGGGGAAGGGATTGCGGGCGCATGCGGCGCAATAAGCGGGGTGGTTACTTGATTGGGGTGGGGATTGGTGGATGGATCAAATGATTAAATGGGTCATTGGGGGTGGGTGGCGGTGATTGTTTGAACGGTGTTGGCGTTTGCACCCAAGAGCCAGACGACATCGCTCTGCTGGGTTGGTCGCTCTTTCTTTGTACGGCGTTGGTTTTTGCACCCAAAGGCCATACGACATCCCCCTGCGGGGGCTGCCGGTCACTCTTCTTTGCGTCGGCAAAGAAGACTAACGAGAAGAAAGCCGACCCTGCCGGGAGCAGAACAATCGCGGGGGCGCAGGGCGCTGGTTTCGTCGTAGGGCCAGCGGTTCTGCTCGCTTCTGCCGGTACCGGTTTGACCGGCCACGAATCTGCCAGCTTCCGGGATTCGTGGTGAGGCCCCCGGTAGTAGACACCACTTGCTTCAAGCTGTCTGTCGCTCGCGGCGCGGCCGGCCACGAAGTTGCGAGCGCACCGGTTCCGTCGTGGGCGCGGTGGCACCGCCTTGATTAGCCCGAGACCTTCACCACCGCGCCCGCCCCACCACGAAACCATTGACGGGCGATGTGTCGCGGCGCTTCGTGCCGGTAACGGCAGATGGTCGAACGCTCACCGAGCAAAGCGATCAGGGGCTCCACCACGTGACCATTGGGTCATGCATTTTCGATGCCCTCCAAGCCGGTATGGCGAAGGCCAGCCAACACTCCGGGCCGTACGACGAAACCACCGATATTCGAGAGCCTTATTGCTCTGCTCCCGGCAGGGTCGGCTTTCTTCTCGTTAGTCTTCTTTGCCGACGCAAAGAAGAGTGACCGGCAGCCCCCGCAGGGGGATGTCGTATGGCTCTTGGGTGCAATAACCATCGCCGTTCAAAGAAACAGCGACCAACCCCAAAGGCCGATGTCGTACGCACTTGGGCGCAAGATGCCACCGCCGATCAAACAACCAGCCACCATACGATCAACGCCCCCCTCCCCTCATCTTCCACCGATACGCCAACTGCGGCCGCGTAATCCCCAGCAACCGCGCCGCCTGGCTCATATTCCCATTGGCGCGCTGCATGGCCGCCTCCATCAACACCGTCTCCACATCGCCCAGCGCGAGCTGCTGCTCAGCCATATGATCGAGCAAGCCATGCACGGCGGCCTCCCGCAGTTCGGGCAAGGTGCCCTTGACGCCAAGGCGCGGCGCGGTGTCCATGCCAGGCGGCGCGCTGGTCGGCAGGAACAGGTGGTCCGCTGATATCTGCCCCCCGTTGCTGGCCAGGATCACGCCACGCTCGATCACGTTCTCCAGCTCGCGCACATTGCCCGGCCAGTCATAGCGGCGCAGCTCGGCCAGCGCGCGGTCGGTGATGCCGACGATCTTCTTGCCGTGGCGCGCGCCGTAGCGGGCCACGAAGCGCTCCACCAGCAGGCGGATATCGTCGAGCCGCTCGCGCAGCGGCGGAATGGTGACGGGGTAGACGTTGAGCCGGTAATACAAGTCCTTGCGGAAGGTGCCCTGCTTCACGGCCTCGGCCAGGTCCACGTTGGTGGCCGCCACCAGCCGCACATCCACCTTGCGCGGCTCGGTGCCGCCCACGCGCTCTACCTCGCCCTCCTGCAGCACCCGCAGCAGCTTGGACTGCGCCGACGCCGACAGCTCGCCCAGCTCATCCAGGAACAGGGTGCCGCCATGCGCCCGCTCGAAGCGGCCCGGGCGCGACTGGTGCGCGCCCGTGAAGGCGCCCTTCTCCACGCCGAACAGCTCGGCCTCGATCAGCTCATCGGGAATCGCGGCGCAATTGACCGCGATGAAGGGCTTGTCGGCCCGGGCGCTCACGCCGTGCAACGCTTGCGCAAAGCGCTCCTTGCCAACGCCGGTCTCGCCCAGCAGCAGCACCGTGACGCTGCTCCCGGCGGCGCGTTGCAGCAAGCCCCAGGCAGCGCGGAACTCGGGCGAGCCGCCGACCAGGTCGGCTGGCTTGTCGGTGCTGCGCTGCAAGGCGCGCAGGTGCTCGACCTCGCTTTGCAATTCCAGGATGGTCTCGATCACCGGGTCGGGCTGGTAAAGCGCCAGCACTTCGGCGCCGTCCTCCCACGCCTCCAGCGGCTTGCCGACGATGCGGCAGTGATCAGCGCCGCAGGCAATGCACTCGACCTCGCGGTAGAGGATGGTGCGGCCCATCAGGGCCGAGGTGTAGCCCGTGGCGTAGCCGATCTGCATCCAGCAGGCAGGCGCGTCGACAATGCCGAACAACTGCCGGTGCACGTCGCCTTCGAAGGAGTCCTCCCACAGGAATTCGCCGTCGTAGATGCCCGCGGCGATGTCGATGTCCACCTTGACCGGCGTCACCCGCACCACGCCTTCGATGGTGTGCAGGCAGGGCCCGATCTCGAGCAGGCCAAAGTCGCTGTCGCCCGGGCGCAGCTTCTTGGCCAGCTCCGCGTCGCGCATGCCGGAATGAAAGCCCATGCGCATGAACAAGCCGCGCGCGCGCTCCATGCCTAGGGTATCCACCAATTCCTTGCGCAAGGCGCCCAGCGCCGCAGTATGAATCAGGATCATGCGCTGCTCGTCCAGCCAGATGGAACCCTCCTCCATGGCAAAGCGCAGGCGCCGCGCGAGATGGGCCAGGCCGTCGCGCATGGTGGCCGAAAACTTGTCGGTTGAACTGCTCATTGTCTCCTCTCTTGGCGGCCAGGACACCCTCGGCGCGCGTGCTTTTCCTAGCACTGCACGCACATTATGTGCCATCCGCGCCCACCGGCCCCACGTGCGCCTGTCATGCCGGCGCAATGTCGCCTATGCTTTCCTTGACAGGGATCCCCGGGGCTATTGCACCGCACCACAAACTATGGAAAAAACCGCATTTGTCTTTGCAGGCGGCGGCAGCCTCGGCGCCATCGAGGCCGGCATGCTGCGCGAGCTGGTGGCGTGGGGCGTCAAGCCCGACCTGGTGATCGGCGCCTCGGCCGGCGCCATCAACGGCGCCTACTACGCCTGCAACCCGCATGTCGCAGGCACCAACCAGCTCGAGACGCTCTGGCGCGGCTTGCGCCGGGCCGAGGTGATGCCGTGGTCGTGGCGCAGCCTGTTTGGCATGCTGCGCGGACAGCGCGCCCACCTGGTCGACTCCGCCGCGCTGCAGCGCCTGCTGTCGCGCCACTTTGGCGATATTGCACTGGAGCGCGCTGAAGTGCCGCTATACGTGGTGGCCACCGATATGGCAACCGGCGCGGAGGTGGTGTTGTCCTCCGGCAGCCTGGTCCAGTCGGTGCTCGCCAGCGCAGCCATCCCGGGCGTGTTTCCGCCGGTGTCGCTGGGCGGGCGGCAACTGATAGATGGCGGCGTGGCCAACAACACGCCGGTGTCCACCGCCATCCGCCTGGGCGCCACACGCGTGGTGGTGCTGCCGGCAGGCTTTGCCTGCGCGCGGCGGCGCGAGCCGCGCGGGCCCATCGACCATGCCTTCAACGCGCTGTCGCTGCTGGTGGCGCGCCAGCTGGTGCAGGACCTCGAGCGCTGGGCCGATCACGCGCATATCTCGGTGGTCCCGCCGCTGTGCCCGCTCGACGTCTCCCCCTACGACTACACCCAGTGCGGCACGCTGATAGACCGTGCCGCCGCGGCCACGCTGGCCTGGCTCAACGCCGGCGGACTCGACAGCCGGCACATCCCCGGCGCGCTGTCCCCGCATTCGCACGACGAAGCCAACCCGAGCTGCGACTACGATCCGCACCAGGCGCACCCCGCGCACCCGGCACAAGGGTCCGACCATACGCATCAACCCCACGCCGGCCACACGCACGCTTGCGCCCCGCAGTAAGCTGGCTTTGGCATTGGCGAATTGCGTGGCCGGCCGATCCGGCGAATGATGCGGGATCTCAATCCTCCGGGTGGCAAGCACATGAGCGCAATTCTCGACGGCATCAAGGTACTCGACCTGACGCGGGTGGTAGCCGGCCCATGGGCCACGCAGAACCTGGCCGACATGGGTGCCACCGTCTACAAGATCGAGAAGCCCGGCGACGGCGACGACACCCGCAAGATGGGCCCGTTCCTGACCGATGCGCAGGGCGCGGCCACCAACGACTCCGCCTTCTACCTGGCCTGCAACCGCGGCAAGCAGTCGCTCACCATCGATATCTCCCGGCCCGAGGGCGCCGAGCTGGTACGCCAGCTGGCCGCCCGTTGCGACGTGGTGGTGGAGAACTACAAGGCTGGCAGCCTGAAGAAATACGGCCTGGACTACGAGTCCATCCGCGCGGTGCGCCCCGATGTGATCTATTGCTCGGTCACCGGCTTCGGCCCCGATGGCCCCTACGCAGCGCGCCCGGCCTATGACTTCATCCTGCAAGGCATGGCCGGCCTGATGAGCACCTGCGGCCAGCCGGACGGCAGCCCTGGCGGCGAGCCGATGCGCACCGCCATCCCCATCACCGACATCCTCACCGGCCTGTACGCCACCGTCTCCCTGCTAGGCGCGCTCTACCACCGCCAGGCCACCGGCGAAGGCCAGTACATCGATGCCGCCATGCTCGATGCCTCGGTCGCCGTCAATGGCCACCTGGCGCTGGGCTACCAGATGACCGGCAAGCTGCCCCGGCGCGCCGGCAACAGCAACCCCGTGGCCGCGCCCTCCGAAGTCTTTGCCTGCCGCGACGGCCACCTGATCATTGCCTCCGGCAACAACGGCCAGTTCGCCGCGCTGTGCAAGCTGCTCGGCATGCCCGAGCTGGCCGCTGATCCGCGTTACATGCAGAACGCCAACCGGGTTGCCAACCGCGATACGCTGCGCGAGACGATTGCCGAGCGAGTGGCCACCTGGAACGCGGCGGACCTGCTGGCGTCGCTGGAGCGCGCCGGCGTGCCCGGCGGCCCGATCAACGAGCTCGACGAAGTGTTCGAAGATGCGCAGGTGAAGCATCGGGGCTTGCTGGTGCAACTGCCGCACGGGCGCGGCGTGAATGCGCCGAGCCTGCGCAGCCCGATGCGGTTCTCGGCCACGCCCGTGGCGATGCGCTGCCCGCCGATGCTGGGCGAGCACACGGATGCGGCCCTGCGGGCGGAACTGGGCTTAAGCGACGAGGACGTCGCGGGCTTGAGGGAGCGGGGAATCCTGTAGTTGGCCATTCGGTTGGCCATTCGGTTGGCCGCTCGGTTGGCTGCCTTGCGTGCGGCGCGCAACGCTCGGAATTGACGCGCCCCGGGAACGGGTACATCCTCTGGACATACTCTTCCCATCAGCGGAGCAAGCCATGACCTCAAACGAATTCGCATCGTTCAAGGCACACTTGTCCATGTTGCTGCGCGACCTCCCGGTCGGGACCACGGCGGACCTCGCCGACGTGGCGGTGGCGGCGTACTGGGATGGCACGCGGATCGTCGGCACCTACCTGCGCGACGGCGGGCACCTGGACGAGGCCTTCGACTTCGACGAAAACGCCTGGGAGAACTGGCACGACGACTTCGTCGGCTGGCTGGCCACGCCGAGTTTCACGCAGCGCGATGAACTGAGGGCTTCGCTGGCAGGCGCGGGCTGACGAGCGCATGCGCGCTCGCGACCAGGCATGCGACCGGGTTCGCGACCGCGCTTACGACCGCGCTTACGACCGCGCTTACGACCGGGCTTACAACAATACGCACCGTCCTCCAGCCGGAGGACCGGCGCCACCATCGCACTGCGAGCCCATCCGACGCATGCCTTACTTCGGCTGCGACACCACCCGCAGATACGGCTTGAGCGTCTTGAAACCCTGCGGGTATTTCTTCTTGGCGTCGTCGTCGGAGACCGAGGTGGGGATGATCACGTCTTCGCCCGGCTTCCAGTTCACCGGCGTGGCTACCGTGTGCTTTGCATTCAGCTGCAGCGAATCCAGCAGCCGCAGCACTTCGTCAAAATTGCGGCCGGCGCTCATCGGATAGACCAGCATCGCCTTGACTTTCTTGTCCGGCCCGATCAGGAACACCGAGCGCACGGTGGCATTGTCCACGGCAGTGCGCGGCCCGCCACTCGCGTTCGGATGAATCATGTCGTAGAGCTTTGCGACCGTGAGGTCGACGTCGCCGATCATGGGATAGTTGACGGCGTGGCCCTGCGTCTCCTCGATGTCCTTGACCCACTTCTGGTGGTCCGCGACCGGGTCCACGCTCAGGCCGATGATCTTGGTGTTGCGCCGGTCGAATTCCGGCTTGAGCCGGGCCATATAGCCCAGTTCCGTGGTACAGACCGGGGTGAAGTCCTTCGGATGGGAAAACAGGATGGCCCATTTGTCCCCAATCCATTCGTGGAAACTGATTTTCCCCTCCGTGGTATCGGCAGTGAAATCGGGCGCTTCGTCACCGATGCGAATCGACATGTTCAACCTCCATGGGTTTAAGTGGGGGCGAGACAATGACCGGCATGGTAGCGGCTGTCGTCCCGACGCTGCCGTGACTTTCGGCGCGCTAGGCTCAGTATAGTGGGCTGTGACGCTGCGCAAAGGTGGATACGAGAGGTAATGCAAGCGCGCCTCCAGTACCATGCGCCGCACGCCCGGCAACCGATCTCGCGTACTTCGTGAATCACCTGCGCCAGCCGGATATTCCGTTGCGGCATTGCGCTAACGATCCAGCGCGCCGCGTACAGCCGCCTCGAACCTGGGATCCAGCACCGCGCCCACATTGAAGCGCGACCACGGCGATGTCGCCTCGGAGTCCACGCGGAAGACGCGGCCCGGGGCGATCACGACCTTCTGCGGCAGCAGCCTCTGCGCCAGCACCAGCGAGTCGTCCACGTTCGGCAACGCCCCCCACAGGTACAAGCTCTGCCCGGTCCGCGCAAAGATGCGCGCATCCAGCCGCTCGAACAGCGCCAGCGCCTTGTCGGTGGCCTCCGCCAGGCGGGAGCGCAGCTTGGTGATGTAGCGCTGGTAGTGCCCTTCGCTCAGGATCACATCGACGGTGCGCTCGCAGTACTCCGAGCTGCTCACGTGGATCAGCGCCTTGAGATCGGCGAGATCGCTTGCCAGATCCGCACCGCAGGCAATGAATCCCACCCGCAACGCGGCGGAGACGGACTTGGAGAAGCTGCCGATATAGATGGTCCGCTCCAGCTGATCCAGCGCCGCGAGCCGGGGCAGCGTGGTGGGCTTGAAATCCGCCAGCGCATCGTTTTCCACCAGCAGCAGGTCGAACTTCTGCGCCAGCTGCAGCACGCGGTAGGCCTTGGCGGCGGAGAGGTCCGAGCCGGTGGGGTTGTGCGCGACGGACTGGGTGAAGAACAAGCGCGGCCGTTCCTGGATCAGCAACTGCTCCAGCGCCTCCAGGTCAGGCCCATCGGCAAGGCGCGGCACGCCGACAATCCTGACGCCAGCCAGCTTGAGCTTGCCGAACAGCGGGTAATAGCCGGGATCGTCGACCAGGACCGTCGCGCCGGCCGGCAGGAAATACCGTATCACCAGGTCGATGGCATCGTTGGCGCCATGCGTCAGCACGATCTGCCGGGGATCGGCGCCGATGCCAAGGTCGCCCAGCTTGCGCACCAGGTGATCGCGCAGGGGCCCGTAGCCGAAGCGGTTGCCGTAGCGGAACAAGGCGCCCAGGCCGGTGCGCACCACCTTGTGGTGGTACTTGTCCAGGCGCGCTTCCGCTAGCCACGCCACCGGCGGAAACCCATCGCCCACCGCCAGCACGTCCGGGCTGCTCTTCAATTGCTCGCGCATCAGCCAGACGATGTCCATCGCGCGCCGCAGCGAACCGGCATCTTCGTCCCGCGGCGCTTTGGCGGGCCGCTCGAGCACGAAGTAGCCCGCGCCGCGCCGGGGTTCCACCAGCGCGCGCCCCACCAGGATCTCGAACGCGGCGACGACCGTGTTCTTGCTGTACCCGTGTAGCTGCGCCAGCTCCCTGAGCGAGGGCAGCTTGTCGCCGGTGCGGTAAGCGCCTTCGACAATCTGCCTCTCGATGGCATCGGCCAGCACGGTGGCAATCGAGGGGGATCTGGGGTTCGTCATCGGCTTGTGCTCCGGAAGGCTGGATCAAACTGTCCTGCCCAACTGTACCTTTTTATGCTGGTACAGTGTACCTAAACTGTCTCCATTCCAAACCCACTCACGGAGACACCGATGGTGACCGATTCTCGCCTGCCCAATTTCCGCGCCATGACGCCTGCCCAGCGCCTGGCCTACGTAGGCGATGCCGCCGCCTTGTCGGCGCACGACATCCGGCTCGTGGCCGAGCCCGGCGCCCTGGGTGTCGAACTCGCCAACGGCATGATCGAGAATGTGATCGGCACATTTGAGCTGCCGTTTGGCGTCGCGGGCAACTTCCAGGTCAATGGCCGGGACGTGCTGGTGCCGATGGTGGTGGAAGAGCCGTCGGTGGTGGCCGCGGCCTCGTTCATGGCCAAGCTGGCGCGCGAATGCGGCGGCTTCGAGGCTTCCAGCACAGGTCCGCTGATGCGGGCGCAGGTGCAGGTCCTGGGCGTCACGGACCCTTACGGCGCCCGGCAGGCCTTGCTGAAGCAGCGGGCCGCGATCCTGGACGTGGCAAACAGCCGCGACAAGGTGCTGATTGGCCTTGGCGGCGGCTGCAAGGACATCGAGGTCCATGTCTTCCCCGATACGCCGCGCGGGGCCATGGTTGTGATCCACCTGATCGTGGATGTGCGCGATGCCATGGGCGCCAACACGGTAAACACCATGGCCGAAGCCGTTTCGCCGCTTGTGGAGAACATCACCGGCGGCTCCGTGCGGCTGCGCATCCTCTCCAACCTGGCCGACCTGCGGCTGGCGCGTGCCCGCGTGCGGCTGACGCCGGCGGTGCTCGCCACCCAGGAGCGCAGCGGCGCCGAGATCATCGAGGGCGTGATCGACGCGTATACCTTTGCCGCCATCGACCCCTACCGGGCCGCCACGCACAACAAGGGAATCATGAACGGCATCGACCCCGTGATCGTGGCGACCGGCAATGACTGGCGCGCGGTCGAGGCCGGCGCCCATGCCTATGCCTGCCGCGGCGGCCGCTATACGTCTCTGACGCACTGGGAGAAAGACACCGGCGGCGCCCTGGTCGGCACCATCGAAATGCCGATGCCGGTGGGTCTCGTCGGGGGTGCCACCAAGACGCATCCGCTGGCACGCCTGGCGCTGAAGATCCTCGACGTCAAATCCGCCCAGGAACTCGGCGAGACCGCGGTCGCGGTGGGCCTGGCGCAGAATCTTGGCGCGCTGCGGGCGCTGGCTACCGAGGGCATCCAGCGCGGCCACATGGCGCTGCATGCGCGCAATATCGCGCTGGTGGCCGGCGCCACCGGCGACGAGGTCGACCGCATTGCAAAGCGCATGGCCGAGGAGAAAGACGTGCGCACCGACCGGGCGGTAGCGTTGCTGGCGGCGCTCAGGAGCAGGTAAGCAGGTAAGCAGGAACATGCGGCACAGCCGCGGCGAACAACAAGAACCAGAGCTGGCATCGACGCGCGCAAGCATGCAAGCACGCACCGGGATGCCAGCCACATCCGGAGACATGTCAATGAACACACAGCAAGCGCCCTCGGCGCGGCGTCTCGTCGAGGTTTGGGGAGACACCGCGGATACCCGGCACCTGGCGTGGTCCATCGCCATCGGGGCCGTGGTCAGCCTGACGGGATTCCTGCTCGCCAGCCGCATGCTCAACGGGCTGGTCAAGACACCGGAGCTGGCGCGTGCCTACGCCATGCTGGCCGGCCTGGCAGGCTGCCTGCTCGCGGGCCTCATCTGCGCCTGCCTGTTCCGGCCCAAGCGGGAAGTGATCGAAGGCGAGGCCGCCGATCCGACCTGGCGCGAGCAAGTGCTGGACAAGCTCGCGGAGGAAGCCGGCGGGCTCGGCGCCATCGCGGACCTTCCCGCGCCCGTGGTGCAGGAGCTCAAGGAGCTGCAACTCTTCGAGCTCTTCGCCGCGCGCGAGCGCCGCAACGGCGTGCCGCAGCCGGCGCAGGACGTGGCGCTCTCCACGCCCACCACACACACCACGCCCGTCAGTCCCCGGTCCAACCTGGCTTGAACGCCGGCCCACGGATATCCAGGATATCGAAGGCTCATCATGATCGAATCTGCATTGCTTACCCACATTCTCATTGCCGCCGGCATGGGGCTGGCCGGCGCCGTCGTCTTTGCGGCGATCGGCCTGATCTCCGGCACCGATGAAACCACCACGCTGGCGCCGCTGACGCTGCTGGTGGTGTTGCTGGGCGTGCCGCCCGAGGGGGTCTTCACGTTCTTCCTTGCCGGCGCCGTCGCCAAGCACATGACCCACGCCATCCCGACCGCGCTGCTCGGCATCCCCGGCGACACGATGGCCACGCCGCTGCTGCAGGACGCCAACCATCTGCGCAACCTGGGCGTGCCGCATATCGCGCTGCGCAAGATGATCTCGGGCGCCCTCATCGCGGCGTTTATCGCCGTGCCGCTGGCGGTGCTCTTCGCCGTCCTGCTCGCGCCGTTCGGCTCGGCGATCACCAAGGCCGCGCCGTGGATCTTCGTGGTGGCCGCCGTGATCATCGCCTACAGCTCCGCCGGCAGGTGGGCCTCGGTGGCCACGCTGGTACCCTTTGTCGTGGTCATCGTGGCGTTGCAGACGCTGACGGCGAAGTTCGGTGTCAAGCTGAGCATCAGCTACTTCCTGGGCATTGCCATCGGCCCGCTCATTGCGGATCTCTTCTCCTCCATCTCCCCGGTGGATCGCCCGCGCATGCAGCGGGACCGCGTGCGCACGTTCGCGCTGGCGCCTGACGTCAAAGGCTGGTCGGGGTACTTCCCCAATCCGTTCAAGGTGCTAGATCGCAGCCAGGTGAAATGGACCGTGGCCACCGCCACCGTGTCGAGCGCGACGTTCGTGTTCAGCCCGGTCGCCATGACCGTGGTCCTCGGCGAGATCGTGGGGGCACGGGTCAAGCACGCCTATCACCGCCTGACCACCGTGCTCAGCGCACGCAATGGCATCACGGAAGCCACCTATATTGCCGAGGCCCTGATCCCGCTCATCGCCTTCGGCTTGCCGCTCAGCCCGGTTGCTGCCGGCCCCGCCGCGCCGCTGTTCAACGCGCCGCCCGTCTACACCGTGGACGCCGGCGCCGGCCAGACCCACAACCTGCACAACCTGCTGAACCACTGGGAGTTTCTCGGCTACGGGCTGCTGGCCGTGCTGCTAGCCGCGCTGGTGTCCTACCCGTTTGCCATGAACTACGCGCGCAGCGCCGCCCTGTTCGTGTCGCGCAAGGTGTCGCATGAAGCCATCATCGCCACCTTCGTCGGCCTGATCCTGGTCATCAGCGTCTGGGAAGGCCAGTTCCTTGGCCTGCTGGTCATCCTGACCATGGGCTTGCTGGGCGGGCTGCTCTCCAGGGCGATCGGCTTCAATACCGGCGTGCAGTTCATGGGCTACTACACCGCCGTGCTGACGGTGCCCGCGCTGCTCAAGCTGATCGGCTAGCCCTGAAGGACCAAAGGACCAACGGGCCAAGGCGGCGCGCCATGACGACGGCGGCCTCTGCCACCCGTCACTCGACGTGGATGCCGCCCTTCTTCACTACCTCGCCCCACCGCCCGGCCTCTTCCTTGATGAATGCCTGGAACTGGTCGGGCGTCCCGCCCACCGGGTCGATCCCGTACTCGATCAGGCGCGCCTTTACCTCCGGCTGGTGCAGCACCGCATCCATCTCGGCCGAGAGCTTTGCCAGCACCGGCCTGGGCGTCCTGGCGGGCGCGATCAGGCCGATCCAGCTGCTGGCCGTCACCGCCGGATAGCCTGCCTCGGCCATGGTCGGCACGTCGGGCGCGGCCGGCCAGCGCGTGGCGCTGGTGATCGCCAGCGCCTTGAGCTTGCCGGCTTTCACCTGCGGCATCATGGTCTGCACGGAATCGAAGATCATCGCCACCTGCCCGGAGAACAGGTCCGGCAACGCCGGCGACACGCCCTTATAGGGCACGTGGGTCATCTTGATGCCGACCGCTTGCGAGAACAGCTCGCCGGCCAGATGCGCGCCGGAGCCGTTGCCGCTGGAGGCGTAGGTCATCTTGTCGGGATTGGCCTTGCCCCAGGCCACCAGCGCCTTCACGCTGCCGGGCGGCAACTGGGCGCTGGACACCAGCAGCAGCGGGATGCGCCCGATCTGGCTGACGCCCGTGAGGTCCTTGACCGGGTCGTAGCTCATTTTGGGGTAGAGGCTGGGGTTGATGGCATGCGCGGCCACCACCACCAGCAGCGAGTAGCCGTCGGGCGCGGACTTGGCCACATTGTCAGAGCCGATCATGCCGTTGGCGCCGGGGCGGTTCTCGACCACCACGGGCTGGCCCAGGCGCTCGGCCAGCTTTTGCATGACCAGCCGCGTCACGGCGTCGGACACGCCGCCCGGGGTGTAGGGCACCACCACGCGCACGGGCTTTGACGGATACGGCGCCTCGGCGCGCGCCGTGGCGCTCTGGCCGCACGCCAGCGCGGCGGCGATCAGGCATGCGTTCATCCACAGGCCACGGGGACGGGGCTCCCTCTCCCACAAGTGGGAGAAGGGAGCAAACCGGCCATATCGCAGGTTTGTCAGCAAGCCGGGGGTCATGGGGTTTTTCATGTCTGCTCCATCAGGTCGGGATGGCTTCGGTCCGCCGTGCTTGCCTGGCGGCCGATGCCATGGAATGGCAGCCGCCGGCCTACGCCCAGTCTTGCGGCACCGTGAGCGGAAAATCGAGCAGCATTTGCGCGTAGCTCTTGCCGAGCGGGTCGGAGCGCAGGCTGGCCACGCCCCCGCCGCCCAGCGCGCGGTGCAGCAGGAAGTTAAGGGCGTGCAAGCCCGGCACCTCGAAGCATTCCACCTCGCCCTCGACCAGATGCGCAAAATACCCGCGCACCGCGGCCGGGGTGAGCTGCTCGCGCAGCAGTGGCAGATACGCTGGCTGGCGGGCGATCACGGCGATGTTCTCGTCGTCGCCCTTGTCGCCGCTGCGCGCATAGGCCAGCGTGACCAGCGGCACGGTGACGCGCGGCCCGCCGGGAATGGCGGGCGCCGGCACCACCGCCAGCGCGGCCGGCGCCGTCAGATCGCCCACGACGGCGGCGCAGGCAAGCGCCTGCGTCTGGCCGTCCAGCGCGACCTGCATCCGTACTTCCGCCTTCGGCACCAGGAAGGAGAACACCTTGACCACCGGCTGGATATCGACACGGCCGGCGAAGGATGACCGGGTGCCGGCGGCCATCGAGGTGCCCGCCGACGAGCCTTCGCGCTGCAGGAAGCGCAGCGCCTTGGCCTGCGCATGGCGCGCGCCGATGCGCAGCACCACCTCGCGAGTGGGCAGCACGCGGGCATGCGGGCCATATTGCGACTCGCAGCCGAGCAGTTCCACCACGGTGCTGCTGTAGTCCGCCAAGCCGTTGGCGGCCAGCATGGCGCGGGTGCGCGCCAGCAGCGCGTCGGCGGTGCGGCGGGCCTTGGCGGGTGCGTCGATACCGCGGATCGCCATCATCAGGCTGAGCTGGTAGCCGTCCTGCCAGGTGCCGTTGGCCTTGTAGCTCGCGCCGGGGGCGCGGCCACGGGCGCCATGCACGCGCACCTGCCCGGGGGCCAGCAACGCCGTGCGCACCATGCGGAAGTCGCAAGTGACGTCAGGCATCAGGTAGTTGCCGGGGTCACCCACCTCGTACAGGACCTGCTCCGCCACGGCCGCGGGATCGACCAGGCCGCCGGTGCCCTCGGGCTTGGAGAGCACGAAGCTGCCGTCCTGCGCGCAGTCGATCACCGGGTAGCCGATGCGGTCCCAGTCCGGCACGCGCTGCCAGTCGGTGAACAACCCGCCGGTGGCCTGCGCCCCGCACTCGATGACGTGGCCGGCCAGCGTGCCGGCGGCGAGCCGGTCCCAGTCGTGCCATTGCCAGCCGAACTCGTGTGCCAGCGCGCCGACCACCACCGCGCTATCGACGCAGCGGCCCGTGATGACGATATCGGCGCCCATCGCCAGCGCGCGGGCGATGCCTTGCGCGCCGGTGTAGGCGTTGGCGGACATCAGCTCGGCAGGCGGCGTGGCGCCGGTATGGAGATCGGTAAGGCCCGCGGCGCGCCAGCCCTCGAAGGCGGGCAATACATCGTCGCCGCTGACCACCGCCACCTTGGGTGCCAGCCCTTGCCGCGCGGCGGCGGCCATCACCGCGTCGCGGCAGGCCTGGGGGTTGAGGCCGCCGGCATTGGCAATCACGCGGATGCCGCGCGCCAGGATCTGGCCGAGGTGCGGCGCCATCGCGGCCTGCACGAAGTCCGTGGCGTAGCCCAGCGCGGGGTCCTTGGCGCGGGCGCGCGCCAGGATCGACATGGTGGTCTCGGCCAGGTAGTCGTAGACCAGGTATTGCAGGCCCGGAACGGCCAGCAGTTGCGGCGTGGCGATGGCGGAATCGCCCCAGAAGCCGGAAGCGCCGCCTATGCGCACGGTGCGTGCCGTATTGGGTGTGCCGTTTGTGGTGTTCATGCTTGCCCACCTGCGTCCACCTTCACCAGCAAACTACCCGCGCGCGCCTGCCCGCCCTCCCGGGCATGCAGCTGCGCGATCACGCCGTCGAACGGCGCGACGATGGCGTGCTCCATCTTCATGGCCTCCAGCACCACCAGCACCTGGCCCGCCTGCACCGGCTCGCCCGCTGCCGCCTTCACGGCCACGATGCGCGCGCTCAGCGGCGCCAGCAGCGCGCCGGCGCGCTCGGCGTCGCCGGGCTTGCGCTTTTTCTGGCGCGGGTCCAGGCGTGCGAAGCGCCATGCGCGGCCCGCGCTGAACAGATGCACGGCATCGCCCTCGGTGGCGAATACCAGCGGCAACGCCATGCCGTTGCATTCCACCAGCGCGCTGCCTTGCGCCTCGTCGGCGCGCAGCACGCGCACGCGGACGATCTCGGCGGACGTGCCATCGCCCTCACCCTCACCCTCGCCCCCGCGCACCACTACCTCCCAGCCTTGCGCGACGGCACGCAGATCCACGCGCCACTGTTGCTCTCCCGCCTGCAAGCCAAGGCTGCAACCCGGCGCCACCAGTGCGGGGCGCGCCGATGCCGCCAGCAGCCCGGCTGCTGCCAGCGCCGCGCAGGCCACCTGCGCCAGCGCTGGGCGCGTTGCGCGCAGTGCCGCCTGCATATGCGTGTCGACGAATCCTGTATGCACCTGGTTGACCGCAAAGGCCTCGTGCGCCAGGCAATCGGCAAGAAAGCCCTGGTTGCTGGCCACGCCCAGCAGCACCGTCTGCTCCACCGCGCGCAGCAGCTTGCGGCGTGCTTGCTCGCGGGTGGCGCCATGGGCCACCAGCTTGGCCACCATCGAATCGTAGTGAACCGGGATCTCCCCGCCCTCCTGCAGCGCATGATCCACCCGCACATCGTGCCCCGCGCCCGGTGCGCGCCAGCGCAGCACCGAGCCGCCTTGCGGCAGGAAGCCGGCGGCCACGTCCTCGGCGGTCAACCGCACCTCGATGGCGTGGCCGCGCAGCGCGACCTGCTCCTGCGTGACCGGCAGCGGCTCGCCCGCTGCCACGCGCAGCTGCCACTCGACCAGGTCAAAGCCGGTGATGGCTTCGGTCACGGCGTGCTCCACCTGCAGGCGCGTGTTCATTTCCATGAAGTAGAAATTGCCGTCGCCATCGAGCAGGAACTCCATGGTGCCCGCGCCCACGTAGCCAATGGCCTGCGCAGCGCGCACCGCCGCGTCGCCCATGCGGGCCCGCAGCGCGGGCGATACCGCCGGGGACGGCGCCTCCTCGACCACCTTCTGATGGCGGCGCTGCACCGAGCAGTCGCGCTCGCCCAGGTGGATCACATGGCCGTGCGTATCGGCAAAGACCTGGATCTCCACATGGCGCGGCGCGATCACCGCGCGCTCCAGGATCAGCTGGCCGGAGCCGAAGGCGGCCGTAGCCTCGGAACGGGCGCTTGCCAGCGCGCCGGGCAAGGCATGGGCGTCGTGCACCAGGCGCATGCCGCGTCCGCCGCCGCCGGCCGCGGCCTTCACCATCAGCGGAAAGCCGATGGGCGCGGCGGCCTGCAGTAGCGCGGCATCATCCTGCGCCTCGCCCTGGTAGCCGGGGATGCAGGGCATGTCCGCGGCCAGCATCAGGCGCTTGGCCTCGGCCTTGTTGCCCATGGCGCGGATGGCGGTGGCAGGCGGGCCGACGAAGACCAGGCCCGCCTGCGCCACCGCGCCGGCGAACTCTGCGTTCTCCGCCAGGAAGCCGTAGCCGGGATGCACCGCATCCGCGCCGCTGCGGCGCGCCGCCTCGATGATGGCGGCGATGTTCAGGTAGGACGCGCGCGGCGCGGCGTCGCCGATGCGCACCGCCCGGTCGGCGTACGCCACGTGCGGGCCATGGCGATCGGCCTCGGAGTAGACCGCCACGGTGGCAAGGCCAAGGCGGCGCGCCGTGCGCATGATGCGCATGGCGATCTCGCCGCGATTGGCGACGAGCAAAGTGTGGAAGGGTCGGCTGGTAGCGGACATGAGGCGTCTCGGGATGCGGAGTATCTGGATAAGGTTGTGTGCGTTCAGCCCTGCGTGGCCTGCGCCGCGCGCACGGCGGCGGCGTCAAAGCGCACCACCCACGCGGCATCGCGCTTGTCGCGAAAAGCCTGAATGCCTTCAGCGCCTTCGCTGCGCATGCATTGGGCGAACAGGTACGAGGCTTCGTCCAGCAAGGCGCCCTGCGCAACCTGTCCGGCGCGCGCCACCAGCGGCTTGAAGGCGCGGTTGGCTTGCGGCCCGCAGCGGCAGATGCGCGTGAGCCACTCGGCCAGCAACGCATCGAGGGCGGCGCTGTCCTCGGCCAACGCATCGGCCAGCCCCAGCGCCACCGCCGTGTCGCCGTTGACGCGCTCGCCGGACAAGCCGAGGCGCCGCGTGGCCGCCGCGCCGATGCGCGCCACCACGAAGGGCGCGATCTGCGCGGCAATGATGCCCAGCGACGTTTCCGACAGAGCAAAGCGCGCGTCGCGCGTGGCCAGCACGATATCGGCGGCGCAGCTCAGTCCCATGCCGCCGCCCATGGCCGCGCCCTCCACCGCCGCCACCACGGGCACGGGGAGCGCTGCCAGGCGCTGCATGAAGTAGCCGAACTCGCGGTTGCGGCTCGCCACCGGATCCTGCGGCGCATCGCCCGCGTCCAGCCTTGCCTTGAAATTGCCGACGTTGCCGCCTGCGCAGAAGACGCCGCCGGCGCCGCGCAGCACCAGCGCACGCACCGTGATGTCGGTCTCGGCGCGCTCCACGGCGCGCGCCAGCGCGGCGACCACTTCCGGCGCTAGCGCGTTGCGCGTGGCGGGCACGTTGAGGGTGACGAACAGCACGCCCTGGGCGTCACGCACGATCACGACGTGGGCGTCATTGGCGAAATTGCCGGCATCTGTATTGACTGCGTTGGTCATGGCTGGAGAGATGAGAAGACTTGGAACAGCAGGCGATGGCGGGTGGTCAGCCTTTTGTCATCAGCCCCATCTGCTTGGCGATCACGGTCAGCATCACCTCGTCGGCGCCGCCGCCGATGGAGCCGAGCCGGAAATCGCGATACGCGCGCGAGGCATGGTTGTCCCACGTGTAGCCCATGCCGCCCTGGAACTGCATGCACCAGTCGGCCACCTCGCGCGACAGCCGCCCGGCCTTGAGCTTGGCCATGGACGCCAGCTCCACCACGTCGCCGCCGTCGATGTAGGTCCTGGTCGCCATGTAGACCAGCGCGCGCAGGGCCTCCATTTCGGTCTTGAGCTCGGCCAGCTTGAACTGGATGAATTGGTTGTCCAGCAAGGGCTTGCCAAAGGCGATGCGCTGGCGCAGGTAGTCGGCGGTTTCCTCGATCAGCGCGTTGCAGGCGAGCCGGCGCGCCGCGCCATTCAGGCGTTCTTCCTGGAACTGCTTCATCTGGTAGATAAAGCCCATGCCCTCTTCGCCGATGCGGTTGCGCACCGGCACCCGCACTTCGTCAAAGAAGATCTGCGCGGTGTCCGAGCACCACATGCCGAACTTCTTGATCTTCTGCACCTCGACGCCGGGGGTGCGCTTGCCGCCTTGCTTGAGCGGCACGATGATCAGCGACTTGTTCTTGTGCACCGGGCCATCGGAGGTATTGCACAACAGGCAGATCCAGTCAGCCTGGGTGCCGTTGGTGATCCACATCTTTGAGCCGCTGATCACGTAGTCGTCGCCATCGCGGCGCGCGCGGGTCTTGAGCGATGCCACATCGGAGCCGGCACCGGCCTCCGACACGCCGATCGCCGCCACCGCCTCGCCGGCGATGGCCGGGGCCAGGAACTCGCGCTTGAGCGCATCGGAGCCGAAGGCCGTCAGCGCCGGCGTAGCCATGTCGGTCTGCACGCCCACCGCCATGCCGATGCCTTGCGCATGCACATAGCCCAGGGCCTCGGCAGCCGCCACCGCGTAGGAGAAGTCGAGGCCAAGGCCGCCGTACTCCACCGGCTTGGTGATGCCAAGAAAGCCGAGCTCGCCCATCTGCTTGAACAACGCGTGCGCGGGGAAGATCTCCGCGGCTTCCCACTCGTCGACATGCGGATCGATCTCGGCCGACACGAAGCGGCGGATGCTGTCCATGATGTTGCGATGGTCTTCGGTGTATAGCATGTGGGAGGTCTCCGGTTTTCTTGTCAGTGTGTTCGCGGCGCGGCGATCAGAACCGCGCCACGCCAAATTGCATGGCACGCGGCGCGCGCGCTTCGGCCTCGCGGGCGGTAGCCAGCACGAAGGCCAGCACGGCGCGGGTGTCGCGCGGGTCGATCACGCCGTCGTCCAGCAACAGCCCGCTGGTGACGAAGGCGCTGGCCTGGCGCTCGAAGTTGGCGACGATCTCGCCGGTCTGCTGCGCCAGGCGCGCTTCGTCCACCGCCACGCCCTTGCGCTCGGCCTGCTGGCGCGCCACGATCTCCAGCGTCATGGCAGCCTGCTCGCCGCCCATCACCGCGGTGCGCGCGTTGGGCCACGAGAAGCAAAAGCGCGGGCGAAAGCCCCGGCCGCACATGCCAAAGTTGCCCGCGCCAAACGATGCGCCACAGTGGATCGTGACCTGCGGCACCGTGGAGTTCGACAGCGCCTGGATCATCTTGGCGCCATGCTTGATCATGCCGGCTTCTTCCGAGGCGCGGCCGACGATAAAGCCGGTGGTGTTCTGCAGGAACACGATCGGCGTGCCGCTCTGGTTGCAGGCCTGGATAAACTGCGCGGCCTTGGTCGCGCCCGCCGGGTCGATCGGGCCGTTATTGCTGATAAAGCCCACGGCATGGCCCTCGATGCGGCCACGGCCGCAGACGGTGGCCGTGCCATAGTCCGGCTTGAACGCAAGCCACGCGGAGTCGTCGGTGAGGCGGCCGATGATCTCCAGCATGTCCACGGGCTTCTTCACATCCAGCGTCATCACGCCATCGAGCTCGCCCGCGTCCAGCCGCGGCGGCTGCGCCGGCTGGGGCTGGCGCGGCGCCACGGCCGGCCAGTCCAGGCTGGCCACCACGTCGCGCGCCAGCGCGATGGCATGCTCGTCGTCCTCGGCCAGGAATTCCGCCAGGCCGCTGACGGTGGCGTGCAGGTCGGCGCCGCCAAGCGCCTCGTCGGTGGCGATCTCGCCGGTGGCGGCCTTGAGCAGCGGCGGCCCGGCCAGGAAGGCACGGGCGCGGCCGCGCACCATCACCACGTAGTCGGACAAGCCCGGCATATAAGCCCCACCCGCGGTGGACGAGCCGTGCACCACGGTGATCACCGGCAGCCCGGCAGCGGACAGGCGCGCCAGGTTGTAGAAGATGCCGCCGCCGCGCACGAACTTGTCTACGCGGTACTTGCGCAGGTTGGCGCCGGCCGACTCCACCAGGTGGATGAACGGCAGGCGGTTT
This sequence comes from Cupriavidus sp. GW822-FHT02D05, assembly GCF_058802485.1. Taxonomy (NCBI): domain Bacteria; kingdom Pseudomonadati; phylum Pseudomonadota; class Betaproteobacteria; order Burkholderiales; family Burkholderiaceae; genus Cupriavidus; species Cupriavidus sp. GW822-FHT02D05. The sequence continues at coordinate 122,982 of NZ_JBXAOE010000024.1, forward strand.
TCCAGGGCGATCTCCTGGCAGCGCATCAGCTTGAGGTTGCCGCCCTCGGTCATGGCGCCGGCATCGATGCCGGAATCGGTCGCCACCACCATCGCGCGCACGCCCTGGACAAAGCCGATGCCGGCCACCAGCGAGCCGCCGGGGATGGAGGTGTCGTGATCGGGATCATCCATGCCGTAGCCCGCCAGGTTGGCGATCGGCAAGAAAGCGGTAGCGGGATCCAGCAAGCGCGCCAGGCGCTCGCGCGGCAGCAACGCACCACGCCTGGCGAAGGACGGGCGGGCACGTTCGGAAGCGGCAACGGCGCGCTGCTCCAGCGCGCGCAGCCGCTCGATCAGGGCTTGCATGCCAGCACGCTGGCTGGCAAAGGCGGGACTGGCGGGATCGATCCGGGACTCGATGGGAAGCATGGCGCTGGGCATTGGACAAGGAATGCATCGATTCCAAACCACCCGCGGTGGCACGACAAGCGCAACATGGTGATTTGTGCATAATGTGCACAAACTCGTCTTTGATGCACCTCCGGATGCTGCCTGTGCCCGCCCTGCCTACGCCCTCGTCCCCGCCCTCCCCGCCCTCCCCGCCGTCTCCGCCGTCTCCAGCCATCCCCGGCGTCCAGAGCCTGGACCGCGCGTTTACCCTGCTCTGCCTGCTGGCCGAACACCACGAGTCAGGCCTGACCCTGCCGCAACTGGTGGCACAAACCGGCATCGACCGCACCACGGCCCACCGCATGCTGCGCTACCTCACCCACGCGGGATTCGCCGTGCAGGACGAGCCGGGCAAGCGCTTCCGGCTGGGCATGGCAGCCATGGCGCTGGGCCTGCGCACCATGAACCGCTCGCCACTGGCCAGCGCCTGCGCCACGCGCATGAAAGCGCTGGCGCGCAAGACCGGCGATACGGTGTTCCTGATCGTGCGCATCGGCGACCATGGTTACTGCATGCACGCCGAGGAAGGCAGCCACCGCGTACAGCATTTCCATCTGCTCAACGGGAGCACCCGCCTGCTGGGCCAGGGAACTGCCAGCATGGCGCTGCTGGCCAAGCTCGACGATGAGGAGATCGTCGCGCACTATGAACGGCATCGGGCTGAGTACGAGGGGAGCGGACTTAGCCTGCTCAAGCTGCAGCGCGGTGTGGAGCGCAGTCGCAAGCTGGGATATGCGCTGGCTGGCGCGGGGGGCGTGGCGGGGGTGGGGTATGCGTTTGCGTTGCCTTTTGCCGGGGAAGCGGCGATCAGTATTGTGTCTACGGCTTCGCGGATGCCGGTGGCTCGGCGGCATGAGATTGGGGGGATGATTAGGGGGGTGTTTGGGTGAGTTTTGGTTTTTGGGGGGGTGTCGCTGTTTATTTCGTCGGCGTTGGCATCTTGCACCCACGAGCCATACGACATCGCTCTGCTGGGTTGGTCGCTGTTTCTTTGTACGGCGTTGGTTTTTGGACCCAAGGGCCGTACGACATCGCCCTTGCTTGGTTGGTTGCTGTTTCTTTGAGCGGCGATGGTTTTTGGACCCAAGGGCCATACGACATCCCCCTGCGGGGGCTGCCGGTCACTCTTCTTTGCGTCGGCAAAGAAGACTAACGAGAAGAAAGCCGACCCTGCCGGGAGCAGAGCAATAAGGCTGTTTTTGCCTCGGTGGTTGCGTCGTACGGCCCGGAGTGTTGGCTAGCGTGTTCTACCGGCCCGAAGGGCATCGTTTTTGCATGACCCATGGGTTACGTCGTGCGGCCCCTGACCTCGTTTGCGGTGCCCGTTCCCACATCTGCCGTTCGCGGGGCGAAGTGCTGCGCCGTTTCGGGTGTGGCCGGTTTCGTGGTTTTGTCTCGGAGGACGAGCGCGGTGAGGTGCAAGCGCGGGGACCTCGCGGACGGGCCACGGTGCCCACCACGAAACCAGAGGAGTTCATAGCAAGGTGCCGCTCGCGCCGGTACGGCGGGGCATCAAATACCCTGGCGCCCGCCGCCAGAGACAAAACCACGAAACCACCAAGGCAGGCAGGATCGTGGTGCTGCGCACCGCGAACGGCAGATGCCCGAACGCGCACCGAGCAAAGCGATCAGGGGCTCCACCACGTGACCATTGGGTCATGCATTTTCGATGCCCTTCAAGCCGGTATGGCAAAGGCCAGCCAACACTACGGGCCGTACGACGCAACCACAGCCCCACATAAGCCTCATTGCTCTGCCCCCGGCAGGGTCGGCTTTCTTCTCGTTAGTCTTCTTTGAGGGTGGAGACAAAACAAAGAAAGACCTATTCTTCCTAAACTGAACATGGAGATGCAGTCATGGGGAAGATGGGAA